>CAIJEA010000001.1 GCA_903819605.1 uncultured cyanobacterium
CAACACCGAAGCATTAATTAACTTCTCACTATCTTCCTGCGTATCCTCTAACTCATCGCGATCGAATTTATAGGCATCCAAAAACTCAAACAAATAAGCCAACGCATTCAACTCACCCGATCGCCTATTGCCATTCCCATCCTTTAGCACCGTCCCGCTAAAAATTGGCAAATTCCGATCCTTGAGGTTGCTAATTACAATCGTTTGCTGCTCCGTCTCCGTCGGCTCAAATAGCGAACTATTCAAATAAGGCACATTCGCAAAAGCTGCTCTAACCTTTGCCTCGCGCTTGTCCTGCTCCCTTGCCAACACATCAAAAAACAAACTATCAAGATCGTCGTAGTTCTGCACCTTTGCCAAATTTAGAAAGGCAAAATCGCGATCGCCTTGATGATATTTAATTAACTGCGCCTCCAATAATTTTAAAAACAAAATCCGATTAATCCAATTAATCGACAGCCGCAGCGCCACATTAAAAAGCCTCTCTTCGTAACTATCCCCAAACTCTTCAGGCTTCCTTAACTGCGAAATCTTATCCAAACTATCCAAACGACTAATCGCATTCTCAATCAAAGAACCATCATGGCGATCGCTTTCCGTCATCCGCCCAATTAACTTCTTGCCCCCTGACTTAGTTTCCGTCAAACCAATGATATAAAGCAACTCATTATAAAAAGGCTTGTTTAAACTATTACTGTCATTAGCAAAGGGCAATTTCAACAAATGCTCAGGTGACAGAAATTTGTAAAGATCGATCAATTCTAGATTCTCAAGATCGCGCAAATCAAAATGCGTGAATTTAATGCGATCGATTACCTTAGCGATCGCAGGTTCCGCAATCTGTTTATAGAAAAAATCTGTCTTTGTGCCACTCAGCCGCCCCTCTTCAAAATCATTAAACTTGTTTCTTAAATCCTGATCGCTAAAAAATAACTCCTCAAAAATCTTCGCATCAAAAACAAACCACTCATAAATATTCGTCACCACCAAATGCTTCACAGCAACATTGCCATGAGTCACTCTCTCTCGCAAAAAATATAAAACCAACTGCTGAAAAGCCTTGCGATTGAGATTATCTACCCTCGGCATTTCCACACTATTAGTTTTAGTTGGCTTCTTCGTCTCAAAGATCGCCCCAACCGTACTTTCCACACCCTTATCACTATGGATCACCAGATCGCTATTTTCCTTCGTATTAATGAAATAGCGATCGCCGTAATAGGTCTTTTTTAAAAAATCACTCAGTAAATTTTTATTAAACTCTTCATCCTTTTTGCTGTCACACAGATCGAGCAACCGTACCAAATTAGCCTTAAACATCTGAAGATTTTCACCATCAGGCTTAACTTTCAAATATGTCCTATTTAACGCTTGCTTGGGTTCCAGCTTATTGACGATCATGAAAATTTATATCTAAAAACAAAGTGAAATCATTCGTAAATTCTATCATGACCCAAATTAATCATAGTCACAGCATTCTATCGTTAAACAAAAAGCGATCGCCTATAAAGGCGATCGCTTTTAACATTCTAGTAATTTGAGAATAACTAACAGCTAAAGCAATTTCTACTTATTGGCTAAAAGCGAATTCCCCTTAACTTCAGATAGCGTTGGAAAAGAAGATTGCTCGGCAAAAATATGAGCATTCTTGGATGTCGCAATTTGCTCATGGGCAAGACGCATCTGCGAATTAATTGCCGTTGTTGTCGCATCGTAGAGATTAGTTGCCATTTTTGGATAAGCACCGATCGCAATGATTGGTACTAAAAAGCACACCGCAATGAACACTTCGCGTGGCTTAGCATCACTAAAATCAGCATCAATAGGAAGCACACAACTCGTACCAAAACAAACTACATCTTGATTGCCCTGTGCCCTAAGACTGATATCAGAAACAATAGCAGCAGAATTAATATCGCAAGAAGGATTGTCATCAGAAGCGTAGAAAATCTGACGCAACATGGAGAGCAGATAAATTGGCGTGAGAATCACACCAATGGCAGCCAAGAAAACAGTGACCGTGCGAAAAGTTGAACTATAAATATCACTGGTAGTCATACCCATAAATATTGAGATTTCACTCGCAAAGCCGCTCATTCCAGGAAGAGCGAGAGATGCCAATGCACCAACAGTAAATAATGCAAATACTTTAGGCATTACCTTACCGATATAACCCATTTCGTTCAATAACATCGTATGGGTGCGATCGTAGGTAACACCTGCGAGGAAAAACAATACCGAAGCAATCAACCCGTGAGAAAGCATTTGCAACATTGCACCGCTGATTCCCAAGTCAGTGAATGAGGCAATACCGATTAGAACAAATCCCATATGTGAAACCGACGAAAACGCAAGACGGCGTTTCATATTAGTTTGAGCAAAGGAATTTACCGCACCGTAGACAATGTTGATCACCCCAAGCATGGCTAGAACTGGGGCAAAATAAACATGGGCTTGATCAAGCAATCCCATATTTAGGCGAATCAGACCATAGCCACCCATTTTTAGCAATACACCTGCCAAAATCATCGATACAGGTGAAGAAGCTTCGCCATGAGCATCTGGTAACCAAGTATGTAGTGGGAAAATGGCAAGTTTGACCCCAAAGGCAATTAGTAAACCAGCATAAAGTGGAAGCTCTAGAGCCAAAGGAAAATCTTTAAGGGCTAGCTCTGCCATGTCAAAGGTCAGGTTATTGCCATAGAGAGCCATTGCTAAACCAGCAACTAGGATAAAAATCGAAGCGGCTGCCGTATAAAGTAAAAACTTGGTTGCTGCGTACTGACGTTTTTGACCACCCCAGATCGAGACGAGTAGATACACAGGAATGAGTTCGACTTCCCACATGATGAAGAACATCAGTAGATCTTGGGCAACAAATACGCCAATCTGTGCGGAGTAGAGCACCAACATCAGGAAGTAAAACAAGCGAGGTTTAACATTTACTTGCCATGCCGCGAATATCGACAGCGTTGTGACAAGTCCTGCTAGAAGTACTAAAGGCGCGGAGATGCCATCGACCGAGACTGCCCAGCTAAGCCCTAGCTGGGGTATCCAAGTGTACTTTTCCGCGAGTTGAAAAGTCGAGCTGCTCGGATCGTAGTTTTTCCAGAAGGCGTAGCACATCAAAATAAAATCAGCGATGCCTACACCTAATGCATACCAACGCACAGTTTTGCCTTCTTTGTCTGGCAATATGGGAATTAGTAAGGAAGCCACGAGGGGCAGCAGGACGATCGCGGTAAGCCAAGGAAATTGGTCTAGTGTCATGTCAATAAGTCTAAATACTTACCAAGGAGTATGTTAAGTATTGTACTAAACTTTACAAAGTTTTAAGCATCATTATTTTCGATGGATTTGATATAGCGATCGCTTTTCTATAGCTTTCCAATGCATTTTGGACAAAATCAAGCCCAAAAGAAACTCGCGCCGCAACTTTCTTTTGGGCTTTTAAAAACTCATTTTAGTAAGTAACTATCTACGTCTGGGACGACGTGCCGATCGCTTCACGGGTGGCTCATCGTCATAGGGCTTTGATGGATAAACATCCCGATCGTCATTGTCAAAATCTTCAAAATCATACACATCACCTCTATACGCACTCTTGCCGTATGAAGGTTCTACAGGTTCATCGTAGGGACGATCGTACTCACGATTAAAGTCTTGAATTGGTCGAGTTTTGGAGCGGGGACGACGTTTGGGCTTACTACGCGGAGCGCTATATTCGTCTTCATAGGGGTCGCGCTCTTGACGGCTCTGATAGATTTTGGTTGCTTGTTGTCCCGCCTGATTAAAAAGTTTGCCTAATTTCTGATCGATCGCAAACCCTTTACGGCTTTGAATAGAGATCGTGCCACTAATGCGATCGTGAAAAGCTTGGCGCTTTTCGCTATCAACAATCGCAAAGGCAGCATCCGCAACAAAGGGAATCCAAGCAAATACAATTAGCGTGGAGGTAATAGTTTCGATTAAAAATAGAGAACAAATGAATACAAAAATCTCGCGCTTAAAAAATGCTCCAAATCCTGCGGTTTTACCAAAGTCGGCATCAATAACCCGAACACTCATTAACCACCTGCCAAAGCTTTGTCCCTGACTGCGGGCAGGGACAAGTACACGAAATACAAACCATGTCACAAAAAAGGTGACAAAGCGTAAAGCACTTGATGAGGTGATCGAAAATATAGACAGAGTAAGCTCTGAGATAAACCAACAACTTAAAAAGTCTATGATTAACGCACCGAGGCGTTGGTTGACTGTAGCAAGGGGATAGCGACTGTAGGCTGGCTCGAAGTCCATTGTAAAAGGCGTGATGAATAAGCAAAGATCGCGATAGTTTGAGAAATATTTCTCGATCGCTAATCGTATCTTAATCTGATAGCAACTTAAAATCCAGAAAAGTGGAAGCGTCGAAGTACCTTTCTGCATAAAAAAATAGGGGAAATATGTATGAGTAAAGCTCAAGAATGGCTCGCGATCGCGATCGGCAATACAAGAATTCGGATAGCAATTTTTAATAGCGATCGCCAATTTCTTGAGGAATATACTTTTACCCACGATCGGCTTCTCAATATAGAAGCGAAACTTGCAGCTAAAGAATTTGTAAGGATTGCGATCGCTTCAGTGGTTCCTGATATCGTTACCTGTTGGCATAATCTGGTACAAACTCAAATTGTTAAAATCTCAGATATTCCACTAGAAGGGCTATATCCCTCAATGGGAGTCGATCGCGCCTTAGCAGCATTTGGTGCAGGCGAAATCTATGGCTATCCAATATTGGTCATTGACGCGGGAAC
>CAIJEA010000002.1 GCA_903819605.1 uncultured cyanobacterium
AGTACTGTGAGTTGGGTAATCTTTCTGAGCATAGCGATCGATTTGTTTGGCGATGGCTTAATGATTGGCACTGGCATAACGATCGCACCTCATTTAGGTGTGGTGGTTGCCTCATCGCGAGTCGTGGCACATATTCCCGAAGGATTTGTAACCAATGCAGGATTTAAGAGTCAAAATTTGCCGAGAAGGGAGAGATTTTTATTGCTGGCGGCGTTTATTATTCCTGTTTGGTTAGGTGCAACGCTTGGCTACTGGGGATTACGTGGACAAGAAGAACTTCCTAAATTGATTGTACTTGCCTTTACAACAGGTGCATTGATGGTAGCGATCGCTGAAGAAATTATTCCTGAAGCTCATCAAACTCAAGATTCTAACTGGTCTATGTTGGTTTTTATTGGGAGTTTTGCGCTGTCAATGATGTTCTCTGCTTATCTTGAATAGCTTAAACAGATATGTACGTCCGATTGCGTTTTGTATCGTATTCAATCAATTCATGCAGCAAATAATGCACCCACCTGTCAGATTAGATTAATGCTAGAGACCTGAGTTGTTAAATTGTCTTTCGTAAGGGTTTCTCTAATTGGATTGGCTTATGTGCTTGCCTCAAAGCTACGAAAATAATAGGTATGGAGCATAATGTGATTAAGGACAAGGATAAATTTGAAGAGCATGTTAAAAATCTATCAAATACACCAAACCTATTAGCGTCAGAGGCAGAAAAAGAAGCAATACCTCTGCAAGAGGAGCCCCAAAAATTAGCACCCAAGAAAATTAAACCGATCGCCTTTGTTTTAGCAGGATTAGGCGTTGGCGCAGTCGTCGCAGGTATCTTTGGTTATCGCTATTGGCAATATGCTTCCACCCACCAATCGACAGATAACGCTACCGTAGTCGGGCATATTCACCAAGTTAGTAGCAAAATCGCGGGAACAGTCACCTATGTCCTAGTCGCTGATAATCAGCAAGTACAAGCGGGACAACTACTCATAAAGCTCGATCCCAAGGACTATGAGAATAAAGTTCAACAGGCTCAAGCTGCTTTGGAATCCTCAAAGCGAACGGCAAGTGCGGCTCAAGCCAATATCGACCTAGCATCTGAAACCACTAGTGGCAAGACAACTCAAGCTCAAGGGAATATTAGTACTGCCCAAGTTGCCATTAATACCGCCCAAGCTGTAATGCAAGAAGCTCAAGCGGGAATTCCTCTTGCGGAATCACAGGTAGCGGAGGCGAATGCGAACTTCCAAAAAGCCCAAACTGATTACGATCGCTACAGCAGCTTATTTAATCAAGGGGCGATCGCGAAGCAAGAATTAGATGCAGCTAAAGCCACCTATGATGTCACACAAGCCCAGAAAAATTCGGCTCTTCAGACTGTGCAACAAGCTAAGTCAAGACTAGCCCAAGCCCAAGAAGGAATTGTTAGCGCTCAATCGAGACTTGCGGCATCTGGTGGTGAATTGGAACAGGCGGCGGCTAGCGGACAGCAAACAACAGTAAATCGTAGTGAATACGAAGCGGCTCAATCAGCGATTGCCCAATCAGCAGCATCCCTCAAAGATGCCCAATTACAGCTTTCCTATATCGATGTCTTCGCCACTAGTGCAGGACGGATTGGTAAGAAAAATGTAGAAGTTGGTAATCGCATCCAAGTTGGTTCGCCACTAATGGCGATCGTTGAGAATAATTATTGGATCGTAGCGAACTTCAAAGAGACTCAGCTCAATAGAATCAAAACTGGACAGTCCGTAGAAGTTAAGCTGGATGCCTTTCCCGATCGCATTTTTCTGGGTCGCGTTGATAGTATTGCTCCCGCCTCTGGCGCTCAGTTTTCTTTGTTACCACCAGATAACGCGACAGGTAACTTCACCAAAATCGTCCAGCGTATTTCCGTGAAAATCACTTTAGATCCTCAAAGTCTCAAGGGCTATGAATCGCGGATTACCTCAGGGATGTCTGCGGAAGTTACCGTCGAGATTAAATAATTTTGTATGTCCTTTTTAAGCGTGACTCCATTTGGTAATCTCTTAGGCGGAATCTTAGGCGATCGCATTGGTGTTACCGATACTCTGATCATTGCGGGAATTGTTTGTATTTTAGGTTCAATTTACTTCAGCCGCCAATTACCCGCATTAAAGAAGATTGTTTACAAAATCTATGAGCGCAAAGGAATTATCACCAGCTAAGGTTTGCTTTGTGCTTCACTTTTTAAGCCTTCGAGAAACAAGGCGATCTCTGTCAGCATTATTAATCCTAATCCAGTTCGCCAAAGGATTTGCCAGATGATGGGGAGACAAATCTCCCCATCACATCGAAATAAGCTAAACTGTAATTCTGTATAGAGCATTACATGAGGTAAAAACAGGACAAACTAAACCTATTTCTGAACTTTGGGATAGTCTGGATGGAAACTAGTTGGAATCGTGTTTTACTCCGTTGTTTAAGGCTTCAAGAAATAAGGCGATCGCTGTCAGCATCATTAACCCCAATCCTGCACGCCAAAGGATTTCCCAGATGATAGGGAGTAAAGAGAAGAGAAGGGCGATCGCACCACACATAGCTGATATGGGGAATGCGAGAAATATGCCAAAGATAAAAAATGCGAAAACCTTCACTATTGGGATAGTAATTCTCAACATGACGGTACTAGCCGCAGCTAGGGTTAAGTAAGGTTTTATAATCGACGTTCCAAATTCGACCTAATGCTTTTGCACTTAATTCTGCTCTAATAGAGTCTTTAGCTTGACAAGCATCAGAAATCGCTTTGATGTAATTAGTTGCAATTTCACTTTCACTCCTTTGTTTTTGAATATCTACTAATTGGCGATTAGTATCAGCATTTGTTTGATCGGGTGAATTAAAAGAATGAATTATGCCAATAACTGCTTCAATTTGATTGCTTGTTGTGCCATTAATGCCATTACTAGGGCTAGTACGCAAAATCCCGAAAGCACAAGAACCATTACAGTTTGGATAGTTTAGTACTCCTACATTAGAGTTGACATTTGCATAATTGTTTGTTCCTGTCTGCTGCAACGTTGTAGGAGTAATTGTGAGCGCTCCAGCATTTTGGATAGTAGGAGAAGCTACGGTGGAAGG
>CAIJEA010000003.1 GCA_903819605.1 uncultured cyanobacterium
CTTATCTTAGTCATAATCTGAGGATAAATCCTCTCTAACTCTGTTGTTAAATATTCAGGATTGTATCCATGATCAAGCATTACCGTAATCTTAGGAATGTTGACAGGCTTTGATTTGAAGTAATCAATGTTTTGCTCAAACATCTCAATCAATCCTTGATCATCGGATATGCTGGCTTTGGTGCAGTAGGTCAAGAAGGGAAATCCAAGTGAATCAACGGCTAAATGTCGTTTGATACCATAGGTGGCTTTGTAAGAACAAAAAACTTTGGACTCAACACTTGCATTACAAGTATTTTTCGTGGCTTGGGAATCAATAATAATTAGGGTTGTCCATTTAGGCTTTTTTTTACTTGTTTTCTTGCTTGACTGTGTATTCATTCAGTAAGGTGTCTAGCACCCCTACTTCCCGCCATTGTTTGTAGTACCAATATACTGTGGAGTATGGTGGGAGGTCTTTTGGTAAATCAGCCCAATTACATCCTTGCTTCAGTTGGTAGAATATGTCGTTCAATATTTCTCGTTTTGTCCATTCTGGTGGTCTTGTCTTCTTCTTCTTTGGTAATAGAGGTTCGATAATCGCCCATTCTTTGTCGCTTAAATCACTTGTGTATCCCATTGATTTAACCCTTTTACCTTTATCTTAAGATATCAAATGGGTTCTATAGGAAGAGGTGAAATCCTGAGTATTGTTAGCAAAGTAAGGGGATGCTAAATATATAAACTAGCGATCGCGATAAACTTCGCGGCGATGACCAACCGACACAACCACAACAACCAAAACCTTATCAACAATTCGATAGAGAACACGATAATTTCCTAACCTGACACGATAAATATCCTTCTCACCTGATAACTTCTTGACTCCGATAGGTCTTGGCTCATTGGCTAATGATTGAATTGTGAACGTTATATTCTGACGAACCTCAACCGATAAAGCTTTTATTTGTCAAGCCGCCTTTGGCAATATTTGCACTTCATAGGACATCTAAACTAACTCTCACACCACCGATTCCCAAGGAATTGGCTGTTCCCCTAATCTTTCTGACTCAGCAATTGCCTCTAGAGCATCTTGTAAATCCAACCTATCTTTTAGATCGGATTCTTCTAAAAAATCCACCAACTCTCTTGGCGTAGTATCCAGAATCCTTGCCAGCGTAAAAATAGAAATCTGCGGCGTATCGTTGAAATAGAGCAAACTATGCGAATCTTCTCGCTTTAACCATGCCAAAAAGCGATCGGGTGTAGTTCCCAAAACATCTGCTGAAGTTGCTAAGTCAACCGTCAACTTAATTTGATTGTGCTAGGCTAAATATGCTTTGCATTCAGGAATGAAGAGATGTCAACCAATAGCCCAACTATATTTGTAGAAGAATTAGCCAATGAGCTAGACAAAATTCCTGAGCAATATTGGTCAAACCTTTTGCAAATTATTCGTTTGTTTCGTGAAAGTGTTACGCCAGTTTCAGAAAGCCATTCTCAAGATCCTACGATTATCGAAGCGATCGAGGATTTAGGACTTGTCCATGCCATGCTAGAAGTTAAAAACGAAAAACCTCTTAGTCTCCAAGAAGCACTTGCCGAAATGGAAAGAGCATGAATGTCAATTATCTTCCCAGTTTTCTTAAAGAACTCAAAGCTCTCAGAAGTACGCCTTACCTCAAACCCATAAATACACTTGTATTTGAGGAGATTCCCAAACTTACTAGATGAACAGATATCAAAAATGTCAAAAAGCTAGAGGGGTATGAAAATACGTATCGAATTAAAGTAGGAGATTATCGAATTGGAGTGATCTTTGAAAATGAAACTGTTACATTTTTCAGAGTACTGCATCGCAAAGAAATTTATCGCTATTTCCCAACGAAGAACTAAAAAAGGCGGCGCATTGCGCCGCCTTTTTTAGTTCTTTACTCTACACCTTCAATGCGGTCTTCGAGTTCTTGATAGAGTTCACGCAATCTATCCAGATTCTCTTCACTGGTTTCCCAATAGCCTCGACCATTGACTTCTAGAAGAGTACCAACAATCTTACGGAACGAATTGGGATTGAGATTTTTGAGCCGATCGCACATCTCTTTATCGTTCACATAGACATCATTGACATCTTC
>CAIJEA010000004.1 GCA_903819605.1 uncultured cyanobacterium
CACTCTTTCCCTACACGACGCTCTTCCGATCTCCACAAAAAACTGGTTCTTTACTTTTAATACTACAACCAAGCTCGTTGATATTGGACAGGATAATTAAAGTCTTTAATTCCTAATTTTTTAGCAGATCTAGCAGCCCAGTAAGGATCGCGTAGAAATTCACGTCCTACTAGAACTACATCTGCTTGACCTGTGCGGACGATATGATCTGCTTGTTCGGGAGAAGTGATTAAACCTACAGCAGCAGTATTAATGCCTGTTTCGCGGCGAATGAGATCGCTAAAAGCGGTTTGATAACCTGCTCCCACGGGTATCTTTGAGCCAAGACCATTAAGGATTCCGCCAGAAGAAGCATCGATCGCATCGACACCTAAAGCTTTCAATTTATGAGCAAGTTCGACACTTTGTTCAATATCCCAACTGTTCTCAATCCAGTCACTTGCCGAAATTCTTACCCATATAGGATAGCGATCGGGGACAACATTACGAATTTCGCTAGCAGTTTCCACTAATAATCGAATTCGATTCTCAAAACTGCCTCCATACTCATCTTCACGCTGATTGCTAAGAGGTGAGAGAAACTCATGGAATAAATATCCATGCGCTGCATGAATCTCAATTACTTGAAATCCTGCTTCTATGGAACGCTTAGCAGCATTGACAAAAGCAGTTTTGACCCTTTCAATTCCCGATAAATCCAGCGCTTCAGGAATAGGACTATTCTCAGAATTAAAGGCGATCGCGCTCGGAGCATATACTGGTCGCCATCCACCTTTGGTTTCATCAATAGGTTTACCACCTTGCCAAGGAACTGCACAGCTTGCCTTGCGCCCTGCATGGGCAATTTGGATACCTGCGATCGCACCTGCTTGATGGATTAGCTGAGTGATTCGTGCAAGGGCTTCAATATGTTGATCTGACCAAATGCCTAAATCGTTTGGAGAAATTCTGCCTTCAGGTTCTACTGCGGCTGCTTCAGTAAATACTAAACCCGCACCTCCGATCGCTCGGCTGACTAAATGGGTGAGATGCCAATCATTAGCAAAGCCATCAGTACTGGAATATTGGCACATCGGAGAAACACCAATGCGATTACGAAAGGTGATACCGCGTTGCTGTAATAGTGCAAATAGATGTGTCATGACGAGTTCAAATTAATTAGTATTTTGAGAATGAGAATAATTTAAAACGAATCTATTTTCTGTTTCTTCATCCTATGAGTTGAATAAAGTCTAGTTGCGATCGCGTCGTATAATCTCGCATTTTGAGTTGATATGCTGTACTTAGTATGGTATATCAACTCACCCAAAAATATTACATTTGTAATTATTAAATAGGTTCTTAAACTAAAAATAGTTGAGCAGGATCGAGATGAACTTGCCATGGTTGAGAATATTGCTTAAGAACAACCCATTTCTCTTTAAATACTTCTGCTTGTAGATGGTAGTCCCAATCATGATTTGGAGGATTATTTAACTTGATGTATAAAGTCATACGGTGCGGTGTTTCCGTAGTGCGAACTAACCAACAGGGAATTATGTTTGGTAAATCATTCTTGACTGAATTCTCTAGAAAAGCGATATGGTGAGCGCGAATTCCTATATGAGTTGGTAGACTTGTAGCCTCGTAGTTGACTTGGAGCTTACATTCCCAATCGATCGCTTCGACACGATCAGGCATGATCAGTTTAATCCGCGAAAAGTTTTTACAGCCAGTCAGCCTTGCCGTTTCTAGATTAGCGGGATTTTCCAGAACATCAGACTTCTCGCCATATCTCATGACGTGACCACGATCTAAAATCAACAGATTTGTACAGATGCGATAGGCTTCTTCAATGTTGTGGGTGACAAATAGTGTCATTCCTGCATAGGTGCTAAGTACTGAAATTAGCTCCCGTTCCATTTGGCTGCGGAGGTGGGTATCCAATGCCGAAAATGGTTCATCGAGTAGGAGAATATCGGGCTGACTGACTAGCGCTCTGGCGAGGGCTACCCTTTGCTGTTGTCCACCTGAGAGTTGATGCGGATAGCGATCGCCAAATCCCTGTAGCTCAATGCTATGTAATTGTTCAGAGACTTTTTGCTTGATTTGTAGAGCAGTTAATCCCTTGGGCAAGCCAAAGGCGATATTTTGTGCGACGGTCAGATGCGGAAACAGTGCGTAATTTTGGAATAGAAAACCAATATGGCGATCGCGACTAGGTAAATTTATCTTCTTTGCGCTATCAAATAAAACTTTGCCATTAATTGCAATCCGCCCACTTGATGGAGTTTCCATCCCCGCAATGCACTTGAG
>CAIJEA010000005.1 GCA_903819605.1 uncultured cyanobacterium
AGCCTCATCGAATTTACTTGGAATCACACCACACTCCATGCTCGTGCTGCCGACCCAACGCTTACCTATCTCCAAAGTCTATTTCTCAACGATCCGAAACTAGAACTCGTCCAACAAATGTACGAGCATTTTAGCGATGAAGTGATGATGCATTTGGAGTTCATTAAGGTGAATGGAATTGTCATCCCTGCGGCGATTCAAGTGGTGCGCTTTACGACAGGCGATCGCCTAAACGAGATTATTGAATACCATGAGTCTCAGGGCGTATTTATTGCCAATCCCCATACCTATATTCTTGAAGATGGCGGCATGAAAACCATCGATTACGATCAGCTCAACTTCAAGCGCACCGTCGATCCCTACGGTTTGATGAACCCCGACAAAATGAAAGGATGGCAAATGTAGTAGGCTGAGCCACGCAAACATAATTTGCCGATCGCAAGTTAAACTATACATAACTTTACAATGCAATCAAACTCGCTGCTATGACCGCAAATACTCTGCTTAGGGATGATCTTAATGACAAATTTCCATCTGAGGCTGATCAGCGATCGCAAGTTTTGCCTGCGGGTGGACAAGATCCCGATCGCTTTGATTGGCAGGAGGTATGGTATCCCGTCTTTTATGTAGAAGATTTAGATAAAACTAAACCCGCCAAATTTACATTACTAGAGCGAGATCTCGTCATTTGGTGGGATCGTCATACTAATGCATGGAAAGCCTTTGACGATCGCTGTCCCCATCGGTTAGTGCCGCTATCGGAAGGAAGAATTGCTGAAGATGGCTTATTAGAATGTCCCTATCACGGTTGGGCCTTTAAAGGTGATGGAAGTTGCGATCGCATACCCCAACAACCCGAAGGTGGAACCGCCCATACTTCTAAGCGAGCTTGCGTGTCGTCCTTGCCAACAGCAGAACGACAAGGACTCATATTTATTTATGCGGGTAAACCTGAAAACGCGCCTCAAGTCAAAATTCCCATCATTGAACCTCTCGACACAGAAACAGAAAAATGGACATTGTTCGGAACATTTCGCGATCTCCCCTATGATGCACTTACCCTTTTAGAAAATGTTCTTGATGCTAGTCATCTACCCTTTACCCATCATAAATCCGTTGGGAATCGCGCCAATGCCGCCCCAATGGTTTTAGAAGTCCTTGAAAGTAACAAATATGGATTTAAGGGAACTTGGAAAGAAGGTCCTCGAAGAGGTAAGTTAGGAACGCAAGATACGACATTTATTGCTCCTTCTCTGATGTGGCACGATCTGACTTCCAAACAATTTGGAAGAACAATTACCGCCGTCTATGCAACCCCAACTCGCAAGGGGGAATGTCGGTTATTTGCAAGATTCCCTTTTCAATTTAGCTCGGCAATTCCTCGATTTTTTATTGGGATTACACCCCGATGGTATTCTCACATTGGACAAAATGGAATTTTAGAGGACGATCAGATTTTCTTACATTACCAAGAGATCTACCTCGAACAAGCACTTACTAAAATGGAAGGTAATGCCAATCATGCGAAAGCTTTCTATTTAGCAACTCAAGCTGACACCTACGTTTTAGAACTACGAAAATGGGTAAGTCGCTATGAAGCCGATCCTTTTGTAGGTCAGCAGCTATCTGAGCCATTAGTTAAAGAAGTTCTCTTAGATCGGTATCATTCCCATACCTCTAAATGTGCGAGTTGCAGCCAAGCTTTGCGAAATGTGCGACGAATGAAAACTATAAGTTTAGCGATCGCAGCGATCGCATGGACTGTAAGCCCATTAATCAGCTTCTTTTTTGCCCCAGCCAATTTGCTAGCGATTTTGCTTAGCACTATTACCGCCGCGCTCGCCATAACTCTATGGCTAATCAGCAATAACCTAGAGAAGAAATTTATCTACGGGCAAGAAACTCCATTACGCAACCTCTAAACCCAAATCCTAAAGGCGGCGCAAAGCGCCGCCTTTAGACAACCCCAAAAGACGAGATGCACCGATTTGCGCCGCATCTCGTCTTTTGGAGTTACCATAGCTGTAGCCATCTGTACTTGGAAAAATCACAAAAACGAAGACGAATTGCGGCGCTTCTCGCCGCAATTCGTCTTCGTTTTTGTGTCCTAACAAGACTAGCGACAGCCATAGTTATAGTTATACTATCAGGTGAATTTAAGGTGTACAACGCAACGATAGTATCAAACAGTCAGAAACTAATTTAGAGAAAAACTATGATCAAACTTTATGGCGGTGCTCGAAGTCGAGCCTCTATCGTGAAATGGTATTTAGAAGAATTGCAAGCTCCCTATGAGTTTCAACTTCTTGATATGTCTGTAGGAGAGCATTTACAGCCCGACTTTTTGACAATTAATCCCTTCGGCAAAGTTCCTGCGATCGCAGATGGCGATTTTAAACTATGGGAATCAGGCGCAATTTTGCTATACCTTGCTGATAAATACGAGCAAGTGAAAACTTTAGAAGAAAGAGCGAGCGCCTCTCAATGGGTCTTGTTCGCCAATGCTACGCTTGGACCTGGTTTGTTTGGTGCAGATACCCGTGAAAAAGAAACTCCAAGATTGCTAGGTGGCTTAAACAAGATCCTCGAAAATCAACTTTATCTTACAGGCGATAGCTTCACAGTGTCAGATGTAGCAGTTGGGACAATACTCACCTATGCAATTCCGATGTTAAAGATGTCATACGCTGACTATCCTGCAATTGAGGCCTATGTAAAGCGGATCGGCGATCGTCCTGCTTATAAAAAAGCGATCGGCTTTTAGATGTTTCATAAAAGAAGAAGGGGCACAGAGTCCCCTTCTTCTCTATATAGCTGTAGCTCTAATTAGGGCTTACTGAAGAAGCAAGAAGCGTTTGAATTCAGTGGTTTTCAAGGATTACAAGAACCGATAAAGCACAAGAAAAAAGCCAAAAAACAATTAGAATCCTTGCACCAATAAAATTTTATGCTCCGACGTTCCCAAAAAGGACAACTATCATTCGAGCACTTCTATACTTTCTAGGGATATCAGAATACAGCGACAAAGCACCATTTGAGGCAAGCTTGATGGTACACTTTCGCAAACGATTGAACCTAGAGAGCATTCGCGATCGCCTCCAACATGAACCATCAAAAAGCGATCGCTCCCAACTCAACCTCAATAACCCGCGATCGCCTAAAACCAAAACCCATTAAAAGGCGATCGCTATAATTGTCTTATGCTCGATAATGTTAGTGTTGGATTTATCAAAGGAGTTACAAATCAATGACTCAGACAATTGCCAGAAAATCCTTATATGAATCTGACTACCTTCTTTGGACTCAAGAGACTATAGCTAAGTTAAAAGCCAGAGACTTTGATCGTGTGGACTTTGAAAATTTGATAGAGGAGATTGAAGATTTGGGGCGTTTTTGTCGGGATGAGTTAGAGAGTCGATTGGATGTATTGCTATCTCATATTTTGAAGCGTCTGTACGTTCCTCTAGTTAATGATTACAATGGTTGGGAAAGAACAATTAGAGAACAGCGTAAGCAAATTAGACGACGTTTAGAAAAGTCTTCTAGTCTTAAAAATTATTTGGCTGAAATTTTTGACAATATTTGGAAAGAGGCTCTTAAGGAAGTTCGAGAAGATTACCCACAATATGAATTTCCTGATTTGTGGCAGTTTGATCGCGATTTCGACACATTGTTAAATGGTAATTTCTGGAATTAGTGTGTGATAGTGAGGGCCCTCAACTCAATCTTAACAATCTGCGATCATCTAATACATAGCCCATCAAGAGGAGATCGACTAAAATATATGAAAGGCAATATTTACGAATTGTTGGATGTTGTTAAAGACTGTTCGCTTGGTTGAGATGGAGATTGTTTAATCAGTCTCATTAATAAGCGTAAACCTTCATTAACAGCTCCTGAATCTGGGAAAAGTTTTGCAACATCGGGATCTAGTTGCACAGTGATTGGCGATCGCTTCCTACCTTGCCCACGAGCAACAACAGTGAGTTGAGTAAAGTCGTATTCTGGGCGTAAATCATCTTCCATTTCAAAGTTCTGATTCATATGCTTTACGTTCTTTGTGAGTGGCTGGACGGGCGCTAATTAGACGGGTGATATCTTGACGATCAGTGTAAGAAACCACTAGTAATCTTCCTCTGGCTGATTCTCCCATAATAAGAAAACGTTGTTCTTGAAGGGAGTGTTCTGGATCGGCAAAGGTTAAAAATAACGGATCGTCAAATACAGAAGTAGCTTCATCGAAAGAGATTCCATGCTTAGCAAGATTGCTTTTGGCTTTTTCCTCATCCCAATCAAACAACATGGCTCGAATTTAGCTACAACTGACTTTTGGATTATAGCTGTTTATATAGTTGTGATGGCTACAAGCGATCGCCCCTCAACTCAGTCTAAACAACCTGCTATGGCATAAAATCCATCAAAATGCGATCGCCCCCCCAACTCAATCTCAACAATCTGCGATCGCACAGAAACCCATTCAGGCGACTTTTCTCACTTCGTAGTGATTTGCAATCAGTTTTGCTGCAAATTGCATACAGGCATAAATATCTTCTCTTTTTAGAGATGGATATTCTTCAAGGACTTCTTCGATGGAGTCACCTGCGCCTAAAAATTCCATGACTGTTTGCACGGTAATTCGGGTGTTAGTGATAATTGGTCTGCCGTTACAAATATCTGGATGAATAGTTATTCGATTTTGCATAAGAAATATTTCTCCTTTTTGAAAACTCAAAAATTATCTATTGAGATTATTTTTAATAGTTATGATTCAAATGCTCTCAAAAAATCATTAACACTAAATGTTGTTAAAACACATAGGTTTTCGATAGTAATACCTGTCTTTTTATCTTCATTATCTTTAATATGCCAATCCCAAATACGACACCTTAGATCCTTTGGTGTTTTGACAATAGCAACATGATCAATCTGTGGGTTAAGCGGTTGATAAAAACATATCCGTCCAGCATATAGTCTTCCTGCTATATGGGAACAAGCTCTGAAATCTTGATTACATATATTGCATATGCTTCCATCCAATACTATTCCAGGACTGCAATAATAACCGTTACCAAAGGCATCTCGAAAAAATTCCTCTAGACCATTTAGATCTTGTATCACTCTCTCTATTACTTCCCCTTGAAAATAATGGGATACAAATTCAAGTCTTTCTCGGCAATCACATAACTTAATCCAAACACTTTCTACTGTTGGCTTGTCTTCATGCCAATCTGGATTCTTAGTTGTTTTACATAGCTGAACATATTCTTGTAATGCTTTGACCAAAATTAATAAAATAAGGAGATTATTGTACTCATCTTCTTCTATCTCCAAAATGCGATTCCCAAATAGAGAGCCATATTCTTCTATAAATTCAATGCAGATAGATTCAGCTTCCTGATATTGTTTTCTTATCATCAAAGCCAGCCACATCTCAACTAAATTTGAAGCATGAGATTTAAATTCAGTTGAGTCACCTTGCTGATGAAGATTGCTCATCATTAATACCCTTAAGAACTTTCAGAAAAGTGTCTGCATCACCAATGTATTTAACTTCGGCGGAAAGCTTTCCATCTACAACCTTCAAAGTAGCATGAACTTTTGTGTCTTCAGTTCCTTTACTTTCCTGATGCGATTTTATCCGCTTAGAGAGTTGGTCAGCCAGTAATCGACCTACAACGCTGTTAAATATAGGTAATACAGATTTATCAAAAACCAAAATAAAGCCAAGCCATAAATCTGAACCTCTACGCTCTGAAACCTTAGTATTTAGACCAATATCATAAGAATTTGCACACTTTACGCTTTGCTCTTTAAGTAATTTGCTTAATGTGATAGATTCTCCTGAATCAACTAAGTCTAAATCTTCTGAATGATTTCCAATGTTCTCAGGAAGACATAAGATTTGGTATTGTCTAAGAATGTTAGGATCAATACCAAGGTCACTTAACAACTCAAAATTTTCCATTCTCAACCTCATACATTATATTATTTTAATTAAATTATAGCAATTAATTCAGACGTTTTAACTCAGCTATTAAACAGCATTTCAAGATTGAGTCTCCAAAGATTGCTCAGATGAGATCGCCAAATCAACCTGTTCTTTATTCACTGCATAAAATCTCAAAGCTTCCATTACTTGGTCTTCGGATAAATCGTATTCATCAGCAATTTGAGCAGCACTCATACCCCACTTGTGAGCAGCGATTGCTAATGTTTGCACTCTTACACCCGTTCCTTTAACCACTGGAAAAATCTGTCTACTTGCCCCTTGACGATAAGTAATTAAAGAAAATGATGCTTTAAGAGTACTGACCTTTTCTGTGACAGCCCACAGTACAAACTGATCCAGCGAAATTCCCTGACTCTGGGCTAACTGCTCGACTTCCTGTTTTAAGCGATCGGGTAAGTTTAAGGCGTAGGCTGTCATAATTTATGCCATTTGATTTAGTTTTAGTTTATCTGATTATCATTTGTACTTGTCAGCCAAAGCCAACATTGCATCTAGTTGAGAATCCATCAGCAGACATTGCTCCAGATGCTCAATATCCAAATCAGGCAAACATAAACTATGGGAACTCTGCACATAATCCCCTGACCGCAAGCAAAAAATACTAATCTTGCCTTCTTCCCAAAACCAAACTTCAGGAACCTCTAGCAATTGATATTTTCTGAGCTTAGCGACATTACCACTCGTCACCACCACCTCAATACACAAATCCGAAATCTCTTTCTCCGTATCAAAGTTATAGGACAAATCTGATTGAAACTTGGCACGTCCTTGCAAAGACTGGGTATATGCGCCAGTAGAAACAAACCAAATATGCTTGATCATGAAATACTGCCCTAACAATGCTCCAAGCAGAGTACGGATCATTTCATCAGATCGTTTGATACCTAAAATTTCTAAAACTCCCTCACAATAAGTCAGGCGCACACCACCAATATCTGCAAATGCAGATTCCAATGCTTGGAACTGCTCCCACGTTACAAATTGCCTAACAATATGTTCGCGATCGCCCTCAGTTAAAGTTTGGATCATGGCTTGGAGACTTACAGCTTGATTTGACGATTTTAGCTTAAATTTTAGATATTGACTACTCTAACTGATCGCTTAATTTCAATGTAGATAACTTTTCGATTGACTCCTCCAGCAACTGATCGAACGTCATACAGTGAAGCGGTTTGCTGTCGATGATCGTTTTATGCGATCGCCATCGAAATCTTTGCATCAATCCAGAATGTTGAATAAATTTATCTCTACCAATCACCAGCAGACCGCTATAGCTGACATGGCGATGACCAAAATACTCTTCAAATTTATTGGTTCTCTCATAGTCATCCATACGGTAATACCAGTCAATCACTTGACTCAATCCATGCTCATATCTTGAAGACCAATCATAGCTAGTATTTGCCATTTCTGACCTTCTAGACTTCAGCTTGAAAATGCTATCTTCTGTTGCATCCTCAAACTCAATAAACACAAACTTCTTTTTCTCGCGATCAGATACAACAAAGTCAGCACGAAACTCATTATTGAACAAACTCACTTCAGGCTTGTAAAAAGCAGGTTCCAAACCAAAATGCCAATATCCTAATAGAAGGATTAAATTTGGTCTATCCGCAAAAAACTTTTGTAGTCCATTCTCGCCAGTCTCTGGAATTGATGGATTCGTAGCTAGAAAAACTTGTAGCTCTTGGAGTTGGCGATCGCACTCGCTGATATCGAACCAATGATTGATTAGGTTGATCACTCGCAGTCTTTCCTAATTACAATCATTGATGATGATCAACAATGTCAATTATCAAAAAGCCCTGCTCATTTTTAGTAAAGAGCATTCGTACACTTTTATCAACTTTTACTACCCAAGTTTCTAAATCTCGATTTTTAAGTATTTGAGACTTTAGTCGCTGTACGTGATTTTTATCTAACTGTTTAATTAGGCTGGAAACCTTATCTTTCTGTTTTAATGGCATAGTCTCATACGCCATCAATGCTTTTTCTCGAAATTGTACAGTCATTTTCATCCTCAGATGCGGTACAAATTTGCAATTTAGATCTTGGGATTATTATAGCCATTTTTGCTTTTATCAAAGGCGATCGCCACCGCAATTTTCTCAGATCGCGATCAATGTAACGGTGGTAACGGTAAATTAGTAGTTAGAACCAACAGCAAAAGCAAAATTAGATATGTTTGATGAAATCGCCGATAAATTTGAGGCGGCTTGGAAAAAGTTACGCGGACAGGACAAAATCTCTGACTCTAATATCCAAGGCGCGATTCGTGAAGTACGCAGGGCGCTCTTAGAGGCAGATGTCAACTTACAGGTTGTCAAAGAATTTGTCGAAGAAATCTCCAAACAGGCTCAAGGGGCTGATGTCATTGCAGGTGTACGCCCCGATCAGCAATTTATCAAGATCGTCTATGACGAATTGGTAAAAACGATGGGCGAGGCAAATGTGCCACTCGCCGAAGCGGATAATGCCCCCACTGTAATTTTGATGGCAGGTTTGCAGGGTACGGGTAAAACTACTGCCACCGCCAAATTAGCTTTACATTTACGAAAACTAGAGCGCACTGCTTTACTCGTCGCCACTGACGTATATCGTCCTGCGGCGATCGACCAGTTGATCACCCTTGGTAAGCAAATTAATGTGCCAGTCTTTGAAATGGGGGCTGATGCTGACCCTGTGGAGATTGCCCGTCAAGGTTTGGCAAAGGCAAAGGAATTAGGCGTTAATACCGTGATCGTCGATACGGCAGGACGCTTGCAGATCGATCGCGACATGATGGATGAACTCAAGCGTGTCAAGGATGCGATTAAACCCGATGAAGTGCTGCTAGTTGTCGATGCGATGACAGGGCAAGAGGCGGCGACATTAACTCGTACTTTCCATGATGAGATTGGGGTTACGGGTGCGATTCTCACCAAGATGGATGGCGATACTCGCGGTGGTGCAGCGCTATCGGTGCGGCAGATTTCGGGACAGCCGATTAAATTTATCGGTGTCGGCGAAAAGGTTGAGGCATTACAACCCTTCTATCCCGAACGGATGGCTTCGAGGATTTTGGGCATGGGCGATGTGCTGACTCTAGTTGAGAAAGCACAGGAAGAAATCGATCTCACTGATGCCGCTAATCTCCAAGAGAAAATCCTTAAGGCTCAATTTGACTTCGACGACTTCCTGAAGAACACCCGCATGATGAAAAACATGGGTTCCTTCGGTGGAATGTTGAAGATGCTTCCAGGAATGAAAATCAATGACGCGCAAATTCAGGAAGCAGAAAAGCAACTCAAGCGTTGTGAGTCGATGATAGCCTCAATGACGAAACGGGAGCGTAAAGATCCCGATCTGATAGCCAAAAGTCCTAGTCGCAAACAAAGAATTGCTAGTGGTTCGGGTTACAAGCTTCAGGATGTGACTAAGCTCGTCGCGGATTTCCAGAAAATGCGATCGCTAATGCAGCAAATGGGACAGGGTAAAATGCCAAACTTCCCTGGAATGCCAAATATGGGCGGCGGTTTCCCTGGTATTGGTGGCAATCAAGCCCCATCGGGTAATCCCGCTTATGGCAAAAAGAAGAAAAAGAAGAAGGGCTTCGGCGAATTGTAAGCATAACATCTTGAATTAAGGAGAGAAATAAATGACGCAAGCAATTGCACCGCCATTAAGTTTGTATGATCGCGATCTTGACCTTTGGCTAGAGACAGCGATCGCCCAATTAAAAGCGGGTGACTTCCAAAATCTTGATGTTGAGAACTTAATTGAGGAGTTAGAGGGGTTGTCAGGTAGTAACAAGCGTGAAGTGGAAACTAGACTCAAAAGGTTAATCGAACATATTTTGAAACGCTGCTATGTTAATCTGCCTGACTGTTTTAGAGGTTGGGAAGTCACGATCATTAACCAACGTGATGAACTCAAAAAGTTACTAAGGCAGTCACCCAGCCTGAAGAGTCACTTTTTGAAAATGTTTGATGATTCCTTTGATACAGCTTTAGAACTAGTCAAAACGGAATATGCTGATCCAGATTTTCCTAATACATGGCAGTTCAGCCGTGACATTGACACGATGTTGAATGCTAAGTTTTGGGATGAATAACAAATTACCAATTACCAATCACCAATTACCAATTACCAACTTTAGAGGTTAAATGCAACCCAAAATTATCATTCATGGCGGCGCAGGTAGCACCGTTGAGAGCAAAGGTGGTTACGAACCAGTTCGTAAGTCATTATTTGCAGTTCTCGAAACCGTTTATCCGATGCTGCTCGATGGCGCGAAGGCGATCGATGCTGTCGTCAAAGCTTGTCAAATGCTCGAAGACGATCCTCGATTTAATGCGGGGACTGGCTCAGTCTTGCAGTCCGATGGACAGGTGCGGATGAGTGCATCAATTATGGACGGCGATCGCCAAAGTTTTAGTGGCGTAATTAATACATCACGGGTGAAGAACCCCATCGATCTCGCTAAGCATTTACAAACTAGCGACGATCGCGTTCTCTCTGACTTTGGCTCAGCAGAGCTCACTCGCGAATTAGCTATCCCCATTTACAATCCCCTCACCGATGAACGCCTAGCGGAATGGGTGGAGGAACGCAAGACAAACTTCACTCGCAAAATGGCAGATGTAGCGATGGGAACAATCGGTGCAGTGGTCTTGGATCAATATGGCAGTATCGCGGCTGGCACATCAACGGGCGGACGAGGTTTCGAGCGCATCGGTAGAGTTAGCGACTCGGCAACTCCTGCGGGTAACTATGCCACTAAGTTTGCAGGCGTAAGTTGTACGGGTGTCGGTGAAGACATCCTCGACGAAGGCTTTGCTACTAGAGTAGTCGTGCGCGTTACCGATGGGATGACGCTTCAGCAAGCCGTTGAAAAATCT
Organism: uncultured cyanobacterium; assembly: GCA_903819605.1. Lineage (GTDB taxonomy): Bacteria > Cyanobacteriota > Cyanobacteriia > Pseudanabaenales > Pseudanabaenaceae > Pseudanabaena. The sequence goes on from CAIJEA010000005.1 coordinate 10,891, forward strand.
ATCAATGAAGCGAAAAGTCGCGATCGCGATTTTGGTGCAATTTGTCTCGATGCTACTGGCGCGATCGCATGGGGCAAAACCTGTCCCGTATTGTTCGCTGCATATCATGACGGCGAAAAAATGCAAGATACGCTATAGGCTGAGAGTTTTTCAACGCCTATAGCGTTGAAAAACTGTTTTTGATTGTTGCGATTAATTCAACATGAGCTAAGCTCTTCAAGAGGCATGAACTGAAACTTTATGAAAGATGTAATCGTGATCGGCGCAGGTATCGCAGGTTTAACCTGTGCCCAACAACTCAAACAAGCGGGATTGAATGTCACCATTGTTGAGAAATCAGCAGGGGTGGGGGGACGCATGGCTACTCGACGCTTGCAAGGAACTTGGGTCGATCATGGCGCACAACTTATCTCTGTAAAAAGCGACAGTTTTGGTAGATTTATCAACAAGCTCCAAGAAAAGAAAATTGTCCAAGAATGGACGCGCAATGTTTATCAACTATCAGCATCAGGTTTGCGTCCCCCCGAAGCTGATGCCCGTCATCCCCGATACTGTTGTCCCCTAGGCATGACCGCGATCGCCAAATATCTTGCAAGTGAATTGCCGATCGTCAACAATACACGTATAGTTTCAGTCAGTCATAACGAATCCAAGTGGCAATTAACTACCGATCGCCAAGAAATCCTAGAGACTTCAGCGATCGTTTCCACAATACCTGCACCTCAGTTTTTACCTGTATTTGAAGAAGTCTTAGCCGCAGCCCCTAGCTTTTTGCAAGCAGTGCAATCAGTCAAATTTTCCCCCAGTGTCACGATCATGGCTGGCTACAATGCCAGTAATTCAGTTCCGATTGAATGGCAAGCAATTCAATGTGTTGATGATCCAATTCTCAACTGGATCAGCTACGACAGCAGCAAGCATTTAGATAAATCCGATCAGCCTGTTTTTGTTTATCAAAGTTCTGGCGAATTTGCCAAACAGTCAATGGAAGAACCCGATCTGGAAATTGCAGGCAAACCATTGCTCAATCAAGTAGGTAGACTGTTGGCAAAGTGGTTAGCTAGTCCTGAATGGTGGCAGGTACATCGTTGGCGCTACGCTCTAGCCGAGGAGTCTTTAGGCGTTTCCTGCTTATCTACGTCGATACCTTTAGCCCTAGTCTGTGCAGGTGACTGGTGCGCTGGCAAAAACATTGAGGCAGCCTACCATTCAGGTATTGCGGCGGCTGAATCAGTAATCGAATTACTTAAAGCTTAGGCAAGTTATGGTTGCGATGAATTACCTGATAATGATGTACAGAAACAGATTGAGTTATTGTTAGCAAAACGGCGATCGCATGGCATCTCTGAAGAGATTTAAGATTTAGAAATTAATTGATTGCCTATTCAGGCTTCAAAGCTTGTAGAAATAGTGCGATCGCCGTCAGTAGCATTAATCCTAATCCTGTCCAGCAAAGGATTTGCCAGATGATTGGGAGATTTAGCTCAATCACATCAAGATAAGCTAAACTGTAATTCTGTTGTTATTTTGCTTATTGAGTTTTTTATGAACAACATTCAAGAACTTGTAATTGACAAAGTAAAAGCTTTATCGCTCAATCAACAAAAGAGTGTTTTGTATTTTATCGATAGCATTTTGTCGCCTAATGCTATCAATTCCGATCAAGAACTGGAAAAGCTATTAATAGAAGGAGTTGATAGTTTGGAACGGGGTGAAGGAATTGTCGCAACTGATGATTGGTGGGAACAAGAGCGAGATCGCTTAATGAACAATTCATCAAATTTGCTGACGACATAAAATTAATGCACAGTATTATTATCGCGCTTCCTGCTCGTGCTGATATTACGCATAATTATGAGTATTTATCTGAATTTAATTCTGAAGTGGCGTTGAAGTTTTTTGATGCAACTCGATATAGTTTTGCAGAGATCGCTCGAAATCCTCAAATTGGGCGTAATTATCCCAGCAATAATCCTCGCCTTAATGGGTTGAGAAAGTGGTATGTCAAAGGTTTTAGAAAATATCTGATCTTCTATCGAGTTCAGGAATCAGCCATTGAAATTGTGAGAGTATTGCAGGGTGTTCAGGACATTGAACGTATTTTGAGTGATGAATCATAGCGATCGCCTTTTAGTTGTTTAAAGCTTGAAAGAATAAGGCGATCGCTGTCAAAATCATCAATCCCAATCCTGTCCGCCAAAGGATTTGCCAGATGAGGGGGAGATATGTGAAGAGTAGGGCGATCGCGCCACACATACCTGATATGGGGAATGCGAGAAATATACCAACTAGGAAGTATGCAAAGAACTTTAGAGCTGATTTAGTGAATTTTAGTAAATCAAACATAATTGATGCACCAATCTACTTGAGTAAAAAAATCAAATTTAGCTATTTTCGTTAAGTAAAGCTTTGAGATACTCGCGAAAATCTATATATCCTTCCAATGGAGCAAGAGCGATCGCAACGGCTCTAATTCTCACTGAGTTGCCACTATCAATGGCAGTAGACAGTTTGTCTAAAAGTTGGAGCTTATAATCATTATTATTTTTCACTCCCTCCATTTCAACCCGTAGTTTCTCTGCTGCTGCGCGATCTTCATCCGATGATCCACCTAAGTTGGCAATTATGCCAATTATTAGTTCTGAGCCATTAGGAGTAATTCGTCCAATGGCGAAAGGACAAACTCGACTTGTACAAGCTGGCGCAGTTAAAGTTCCGTTAAAGTTGCCGTTGATTTGTTGAATTCCATTACCGTTATTTTCAAAGGAGTTAGTGGCGGGAGTTGTTCCAGTAAGAGCAGATGAGTTGGTGTTTATATTTGACGGGATTTCCTGTGCGATCGCTGTACCAATTGGAAGGCTAGAGAAAAGACAAACTAAAGAAAGTCCGATTTTTCGCATGGCTGCAAGTGATGACTAATTTCAAAGATGTCATAAAGGAGACAGCGATCGCCATTACGAAGGCGTAACAGGCGATCGCTTTAATTGAGAGTTAGCTCTCAACTATGGCTTGAAGTAACCAAGGATGTTTAGTTTGGCTGGAGTATTGGTGCGAAAACGAATACCGCATCCACCCCAATTACTTTCTTGAATAGTGATAGTGCCATTAGAATTGATCTTTCTAACAACAGCAACGTGTCCCCACTTATTGACTTTATTATCAATAATGGCAACAGCGCCAACAGATGGTTGTCGGCTGTTAATGATACGCTGCTTATCTTGTAGAGTCCATAAACCAGTTGGCAATGAAGGAACTTGCTGCTTAGCGTATAGAACACAGTTACAATTAACATTAGCCTCTGCTGAGGGAACAAATGTGGTGGAGCCTAGAATAGAGCCAGAAAAGGTCAAGACAGATAGAGCGACCGCTCCACCAGAAGCACCAGAAATAATCTTTTTGAATAAATGGTTCACGTTTTTACAATCTCCTAGCTATTGATATACTTATTGCTATTTGGTGTTAGCTCAAAGTTTTGATTTAGTGTTTGAGCATAGGTATAGATTTGCACAACATCATTTAGTCGTCGTCATACGGAATTAGTCAGCATGAATACTCACTTAGTTAGTGAAAGTAGTAGAATGTGTTAGCGGGAATAATAAATTAGTTAGTTATATGGCTCATTCATCAAGACAAAATAATGATCAATTTTTTGACAAAGCCTATGATGAGTGGGATTTTGATAGGTTAGTTAGTGATCTTGAAACGATTGAACATTTGGCGCGTTACCAAAAGAGAAATCTGAAAGCAATTTTATTAAGTTATAGTCCCAAAAAAGTCGCTACACTATTAGGTATCCAAGAAAGTAGTCTTAGACCAGCATTTTCTAATTTGTATCGGCTTATCGAAAATTTTACTCAAGAGCTAAGTAATACAGTTACCTATAAAAATGCCAAATTTGTCTTAGCAAGTTATCAAAAGCAGAAAACCTCCTCAGACGGATCGCTAATCGATAAAAAATCTAAAGCATTAGTACAGAATAGCGATCGCCCCCAACCTCTAACTAATCTTCAAAATATCCCTACTCGCGAATCAATTCCAGAATTAACCACCCTTGAGTTTATTGGACGCGATCGCGATCTGACTAATCTTGCAAACCTCAGCAGACAAACCAAGATCGTCTTAATCAAAGCTGGGGCTGGCGTTGGCAAATCGACATTGGCACTGGAGTTTTTGCAGACGCATTTTAAAAAAGTGATTCGGATAGAGATGGGTTTGGAGTCGGGGAACGTTACCCCTGCGGAAGAGAAGGTGTCGCAAATCTTGCGGAAGGATTTTGATGAGGAACCTAGTCGCGATTTTGGGATTAATTTGGATATTTTGCGAGAGAAGTTAGCGGATCGTGCAAATCCCATCGGAGTGCTAATCGATAACCTTGAACCTGCACTAGATGAGAACTATCGCTTTCGGGAGAAGTTGCGCGGCTATGATGCTTTATTATCGGTGTTGGGCGATCGCGATGTCTTTTCGTTTACGCTGATCACCAGTCGGCGATCGCTGATTACACCACGAGCGAGGGTAAATGAGTATTCACTGGAGGGGCTAGACATTACGGCATGGCGGCAATATTTCCATGATTGCGAGAATGGGGCAGATTCTGAGGCGCTATTGCAGATGTGTGTTGCCTATAACGGTAATGCGAAGGTAATGGATATTTTGCATGGTGCGATTAAAAACCGTTTTGATGGCAATATTGGAGCCTATTGGA
>CAIJEA010000006.1 GCA_903819605.1 uncultured cyanobacterium
AACATTAATCGTTCCAGTCAGGTCTAGATTGCCAGCTACATCAAAGGCAACAATACCGCCTGTACTACCATTCCAATATGGTGATGTAGCGGAACCTAATGTAGAAGTTGAATATTGAGGAACTCGGACAACTTGATAAGTTTGTTTGCCTTGAACTCCCGTTGCAGCAGCACTAAAGTAGGTATTAATCAGACCTGAAGCATTGGTTCCTTTAATCGGAACTGAGCCTGCACTTACAGGACCAGTAGCAACAACATATTCGTACCGACCAGCCGTACCACTAATAAACCCGCTAGCACCATTGGTTGGTTGTATCCCCCCCGCTACTAATGGCGGTACATCACCTCCAACACCGTCGCCATAAGCATCAGTATTAGTAGAATCAATTACAGCGTCTTGCATCTGAATGACCAATAGCAGATCGCCTGCACTAATATCAGTAGCAGAGCCGTTAACATCTTTAGCACCAACAGGAATTGAGGTAGAGCCTGCCGCCACTGTTGCCGTACCAGGGTAATAGGTATTAACAACCCCAGCAGGAGCGCCAACACCATCTTTACCTGGGGTAGCACATAATGCTGGAGTCGTCTGAGCATTTACTGGGTCTATTAGTGCTGTCGGCAAACTATTGTTAGATGCGGTAGAAAAAAATATTTTAGGAAATGGTATGGGGAAAAACGAAAGGAATAAAAACAAACAAGCTAAGCTTAAGGGCAACCATCTACGGCGACAACTGAAAACTAATTTTTTTATAGATTTTTTTAAATTTACAGGTAGTTTTAATCGTGAGCTCATTTTAATAATTTTCAATTCTTATAGGATATGAACGTATATGGGAGAACTTTAGCCACTCGGTGTTATTTTGCATTAGGAGAGCGTTGTACAAACTTGGATACGAAAAGATCTCTATGACAGATGCAATGACAACAAATAGTTTTTTACTTATCAAATATTCTTATCTTTCAAAAGATAATTTCAATCATAGAATAAGTAAAAACGAACAAAAATAGGAATATTTAAACAAACTAAATCAACACTTCAAAGAACAATGATATTTGACTGATGGGAGGAAGTTTGAAGACCGCTTCATAAAGGATCTTAATTGATAATTAATCAAAATTTTCATGCTACTATTCCCATGTGTAAACTCATCTGAGAAATACTTACACAAAGGCTCTAAAAGTACCAGCATTAAATTGAATTTTGGCAATGAACGTTAAAATTCAATTTTTAATTACGGCATTTTGCATATAGGATTTATATAGCAGAACCTCCTGAAGCTATGGATAGCAAAAGAATTTAGCTTAAATTATATCTAAGTTTTACACAATTCACTGTAATTTATTTAGAGTCTAAATTAAGCACAGCTAATGCTATACCATTGCAATAGGATAGTCAATGAATCTTTTGAGTTTAGAGAATGCGCTTATCATAAATTTAATATAAAAAAGCACTAAAGACATCAATCATCTTTAGTGTCTATAACGATCCAAATACATTTATGGAAATGGCAAAGACTTCGACTGTGCTCATACAAAGTAACCTTTTGGCTAGCTTAGTTGCAGCCTCTTTTATCTCATTCTAGAATTGCTATACATTAACTTAGTAAAAAGCAATTGCAAGTTATGGAAGCTTAGGGTATTGGCGAAAATTTGGTTTGCGCTTTTCTAAAAATGCTTGTTTTCCCTCTTGAGCTTCTTGAGTCATATAAAACAATAGCGTGGCATTACCTGCTAACTCTTGAATACCTGCCTGTCCGTCACAATCAGCATTAAAGGCTGATTTGAGGCAACGAATTGCCATAGGACTCTTATCTAAAATTTCCTGAGCCCATTGAATTCCCTCAGTCTCTAATTGTTCTACTGGGACTACTTTATTTACTAAACCCATTTCCACAGCTTCTTGGGCATTGTACTGACGACAAAGATACCAAATTTCTCGCGCTTTTTTTTGTCCTACTAATCTAGCCAAATAAGAAGCCCCAAAGCCGCCATCAAAACTGCCTACCATTGGACCAGTCTGACCGAAAATGGCATTATCGGCAGCGATCGTCAGATCGCAGACTACATGCAGTACATGACCACCCCCGATCGCATATCCAGCTACTAGAGCGATCACTGGCTGAGGCATTGTGCGAATTAAGCGTTGTAGATCGAGAACATTTAACCTTGGTACACCTGCATCAGAGATGTAGCCTCCATCGCCACGAACCTTCTGATCTCCTCCTGAACAGAAGGCGTATTTACCGTCAGGAGCAGGTCCTGCACCAGTTAGCAAGACTACTCCAATTTCGACATCTTCTCTCGCATCAGCAAAGGCAGCAATCATTTCCGTAATCGTTTTGGGACGAAAGGCATTGCGAACTTGGGGGCGATTGATCGTAATTTTTGCCATTCCATCTGCTTTGTGATAGAGAATGTCTTCAAATTCGGCGGCGATTTGCCAATCGGTCATGGTTTTAGGTAAGAGAAGTACAGGGACTTATCTTATCAAAAGTTAAAAGTTTCAGCGCTGCAATGAAACAAAATAACTGAAATAAAAAGCAGTATCTGCTTAGTGTTTGCTAATCAAATAAAATTTGGAGGAAACAAATAGCTTGTTTTAATTGTCTTTCTCTAGTTGTTAAATTTTGTCAGCAAAAATAAGGACTCTTTATTTAACGTATTAAGCTATATATGTAAGATATAGCAGTAGCAAGTCATGTTAGGACAAACGCAAAACCCAGAAGATAGTTGCAGCGCTTTGCGCCGCAACTATCTTCTGGGTTTTATGTCTTAACTTACTTAGCTATAGCTATACAGCTAAGATCTGCATTCAGGAGAACAGCAAAATGGTTATTGTATGGAATAGCTTTTTCTTAGGAGTTATTTCCGCTTTTGCTTGCTCCAGCTTAGCGTTGTGGCTAATGCTTACACTTTCTTTGGGCAAAAATCCTTTACAAATTAAATAAGTTGCGGCTATCGAAATGTCTATAAAGCTAAAGAAAAGGCATCGCTTAGCGGTGCCTTTTCTTTATAGGTTTTGGTAATGACGATTGCTATAATCAAGATCTGAAAAATTTTAAGTAAGGGCAAATAATGCCGACTCCTCACAGGACAAAACAGGTAAATCTTCGTTTTCCTCTGCCTTTATTGAGCCAAATTAAATCTCAAGCTGATGCAAAACAACAAGCGATCGCTGATTGGATCTTAGCAGTTGTAAGTCGCGAGTTTGAGCCAGAACCACTGCCAGAAGCAGTTCCTTTCATTTTACATCCTGAGCTTTTGACCTATGTGGAGAATTGCTTAGCTCCATTACAGCTACAAATTACCGAACTAAGGACACAACTGGGGGAGTCCAAAGCCTGATTGACAATGGGAAATCTAGTCAGGCAAATGAATCTTTCCCAAACAATGAGCACAGTCATCAAGAAGCAAACATTCCCAAAGCAACTACTCCAGATGGTATTTGGTCTATACCACAAGCTAAACCTTTGTTTAGCTCTTTAGTCGGTTTTGCGCTAGAAATTGGCGATCGCCTTTTAGTTAACGGTGAAGAGGTGATTTTTAAAGGCTGGGTAGATCAATCGCAGACCGCTATTGAAGTTAAGACGATTGGTAATGGTACAGCACAAGTTAAGCAAATTCGGGCTAAAGAGATCAAAAGTCTCTCGCGATCGCATGATATTGGCAATAATTCGGAGCAATCAGAAAAAAATAAATCTGAAAGCCATCAGAATTTTACCAAAAATTCAAAAACTAGTTCAGATCAAACCTCTGCCGAAGCCGTAGGACAGGCTCCTAGCGATCAGGCTAAGGATGATGAAAAAGACATAAATACATCAGCAGATGTTGAGGCATCCGTCGAGGCGAAATTTGAACCGAAACCCGAAGAACCACCTGAAATCCCTAAAGAACCAGAATACAATGCGTGGGAAGTATGGACATATTTAGAGAGGCAGCGTGTTAAAACCCTCAAATTGCTAAATACCTTTCAGGCTGAATGGGAAGCTAATCGATTTGTCCGAGAAGCAGAACGGAGCACGCCAGCTAATTTGAGAGTGCATTATGAAATTCGCCCAGTTTTGTTAGACGAATCAGAAATCCGAGCGTCTTATCAAAATGAAGAAACCTCTCATAAGCCTAAGAATAGTCAAACCGATCAAGAGCAGGAAAATTATGCTGATGCGATCGATGTAGAAATAGTTGGAGAGTCCTAATCACAGAGGCTATGATCTACCTTTTTCAAGTATTGTGTTCTTTGGCGTATAAAAAATTGTAAAATTTCTATAACAATATTATTTGGAGAAAATTATGGGAGAACTAGTTAACGCAATGGTCTTATCGATCGTACTAATTCCAGTCGGTATTGCCTTTGGATACTTCTTACTAAAGCTACAAGGCGAAGAGAAAGAAGAAGCTTAAATCACAAAAACTCCTTTTGTATAGCAGTAGCCAGTTATGTTATAACAAAACCAAAAACCAGAAGATAGTTAAGGAGCGAAGCGCCTTAACTATCTTCTGGTTTTGGCTCAATAGGTGAATCAGGGAGGTGAAATAAAGGAAGAAATTGATAAAATTAAAATTGTAGCGAAATCTAAAAGCAGCGAATAGTATGCTGAGCGTGAACTTAACCCATCTAATCG
>CAIJEA010000007.1 GCA_903819605.1 uncultured cyanobacterium
GCTTTTGTTGGGTTAGGCGGAATTAACTCTAGTAATTTTTTAGACTTTCTCGCCGCAATGCTGGTGTTCCTATTTGTCAATATTTTTGACACGATTGGCACGATTTCGGGTGTTAGCAAACAAGCGGGATACATTAACGAGCGAGGAGAATTACCCCGCGCCAATTCAGCCCTAATGGCAGATGCAGTCGGCACAATCGCAGGGTCAGTTCTTGGGGTATCTACCTTAGCCACCTATGTAGAGTCGGCGGCTGGAGTTTCTGAAGGTGGTCGCACTGGATTTACGGCGGCGGTAGTTTCAGGACTATTCTTTATTTCACTTCTATTTACACCAATTTTTGCAGCAAGTCCCGCCTTTGCAACTGCGCCCGCCCTTGTCGTAATTGGGGTAATCATGATGGGAAGCATTAGTAACATTCAGTGGGATGACTTTACAGAAGCATTACCAGCATTTATGACTCTGTTTTTCATTCCCTTTGGCTTTTCGATTGTCGCAGGGCTATCTATAGGCGTAATCCTCTATGTAGCTATGAAATTGTTTCGCGGACGGGGGAGTGAAGTTTCATTCGTAACCAAGGTTCTGGCGATTATCTTCATCGCCAGATTTGTATTCGTAACTCTAAGATTTGGTTAATGCAATTGGGGTAAGAAGTTAGTCGTAAAAACACCAGTCTAAACCTAGTTCTTGAGCAGTAAAAACCTATAGATAATGAGGTGAACAAATGAAAGTAATTGTCTATTTAATGCATAATAGTAGCGAACAATTAGATTTATGGTCGCAATATCTGCCGTCAGATACGATTGAACTGGTTAATATTTCTCCTGACAAGGATATTGTGCGGTTACTCGAACAAACTCCTAAAAATAATTTACCGAGACTAATTCTGGTGGAGATGAGTATTCAATCTCCCAATAATAAATTGTTGCAGTCTAGTAATGTCTGTCGATGGTGCAAAGATAATCAATCTTCAATCAAAGTTATTTTGCTGACAAGTCGCCAAGAATCTGAAGTAACAAAAGTTGAACAACGTTGGGCAGATCGACAGGGTGCACTTTGTATTTTAGCAAAACTCGATCGCCACAATCTTCATTCCCAATTTAGACAAATTTATGGATATCTAAACTTAGAATTACCTGTTATTGAAATTGTTACCCCAGCCTCTGTTCCGATTTTAGCGAATGTCAATCAGCCAGTTCTAGATAAAACTAAGTCATTAATTAAGAAAAAAGATTTTGTTGCGGCAATGAATCATCTCAAAGAAGTGATTCAAAGTAATCGAGAAAATGCGGAGGCTTACTTACTTTGTGGCGAGATTTATACCGAACTCAAAAACTTAGAAAAGGCAGTTCAAGCATATAGTCAAGCTCTAACTATCGATCCCACATATGTTAATTCCTATTACAAAAGAGGGCTAACTTACAATAGCTTAAAAAATTATCATGCCGCGATCGCCGACTTTAACCAACTGCTCAATTTAGACTCCAATCATGCCAAAGCCCACAATGCGAGAGGATTAGCGCGTAAAGTTATCGGTGATGTGGAAGGAGCTAAGTTTGACTACAATCAAGCGATCGCCCTTGAACCAAACTACGCTGAAGCATATTTAAATCGAGGACTTTTGCATTATAGTGTTGGCGAACAGCTCAAAGCGCGTCAAGATTATGACGAAGCTGTAAAACTTGACTCTCGATACGAAGGAAGTTACTTCTCTTGGGCAAACAACTCTGAAATTAAAGGACTGTCAGTGTTTTAGCTCTTCATGCGATCTTTCATATCCTTTGCGGCTAATGTATAACCGCCATCAGCACCATCTACAAAATGCACTTGACGACCATCACGTTCAAAGACTAAACAAGTCATCAGGGCGCGATCGGAAACGTGAAAGCCATATACCAAGCGACCCTCTTGGAATTTCTTTTCTAGATAATCAGTTAATTTCTGACGTTGCCGAGTTCTACCAGAAATAACCATTCGCAACACATCATCAAATTTTTTGAAGTCCGTGGCTTCGGAGACAATCTGCTTATAATCTCCCCAATTAAGAGTCCCAGTTTTAATATTAAATGTCATCAGGAGTAATCCTAACAAGTTAATCAGGCGTAATTTCCATAAATATAAAGTCTGATTTAACCAACTTTGAGAAGGCGTAAAAACTCGCGTTTCTGACGATAAATTCTTTGCCCGAAAAGCAAGTTGCAGGTTTTCTGATACGACAGGATGACATTCTGTTCCTTGTCCATAAATGCGATCGATCTGGTTAATCACTTCTCGATAAAAACCATCAATTTGACTCTGACTTGGTGCTGTTACAAATACGATCAAGCTAAGAATCTCTTCATGGCGTGTAGGAATATCTTGCCAACGACATTCTAAGCCTGAGAAATCAGCGATCGCATAGGAGCTAGTAGCTTTAGGGCTATATAGATCAGTTGTTGCTTTATCTTTAACTAGACGTGTTGCATAACTGATGCCGCCACCTCTGAGGATAGCTTGGTCATAGTTCTCAGAAATTCGCAGTTTGGCAACTTTAATCTCATAGTTAGCTGTAATTGCCGCAAGTGGAACAATGCCTATCCGTAAGACAAGGTTAAATTCATCGGCAGCTAATTTTTGTACTGCTAATAATGCTTGTTCTGCTTCTTGAATAAACCTTGGAGGAATTAGCATAGAGGCTCCATCACCACCAAATACAAATGGAATCTCTAAGTCTTCCACTAGATTCAAAATTACAATAATCGAGCAAGCTCCTAAGAGATTAATATCTTTATATTTTCCAGTTGCGATCGCTTGCGTTGAATCAGCTATATCAGTAATAATTACAGCCCAGTCACTGGGAACTGAGTAAAAATTCTCTCCATGAGTAATATCAGAAAACTTTTGAAGAATTGGTAGATCGGCATAAAAGTTTTCAGAACTCGTATTTTGGGGTCGAAAGTCTTGAATACTCATATCTGTAGCCATGTATGCGATCGCAAGCTACTTAATCCTAGCAATAAAGGGAGATCGGTATAACCGCCAGTTGGCTGTTGTGGCGATCTCTATCTATATTCCCGATCTAAAACTGGTTATACATTAGAGAGAAATAAATACTATTTTCTTGCCAAGTTTTGCACTTTGAGATCGCATCTATGAAGTGATTTCCCAGAGCGAAATTCCAGAACTTGCGGCTTTAAATATAGATTTATTGACTCGCTGTATCTCAATGGCACAAACTTCCCGATTAGAAGCCGCAAATACTTTCCGTAATGCTCTTAAAAAGTATGTGACACTATTTCCTAACAGGTCTAGGTGTAGGTGGTGTAGGTGTAAGCACTCTAGATCTATCGCCCCTTGAATCATTAAAAATAGCTCCCCTATTAATTAAATCAAGTTTTAAGGATTCAGAAATCCCCAGACAATCTGTAAACCTTGTGCTCTCAACATTTACATCAATGAGGTTGGCTCCAATGAGGTTAGCTGCAATGAGGTTAGCTGCACCGAGTTCAGATCTAAAGAGGTTGGTTCTAAAGAGGTTAGCTCCAATGAGTTCGGCTCTAAAGAGTTCAGCATCACTGAGATCTGCTCTACTGAGATTTGCTCCACTGAGATTTGCTCCACTGAGATTTGCTCCACTGAGATTTGCTCCACTGAGGTTTGCTCCACTGAGATTTGCTCCGCTGAGGTGTGCCCCACTGAGGTCAGATCCACTGAGGTGTGCTCCACTGAGGTCAGATTCACTGAGGTGTGCTCCACTGAGGTCGGCTATAAAGAGGTTAGCTCCACTGAGATCGACCCCACTGAGGTCGGCTCCACTGAGGTTTGCACTAAAGAAGTTTGCTGAACTGAGTTTTGCTCTACGGAGATCGACCCTACTTAGGTCGGCTCTACGGAGATCGACCCCACTGAGGTCGGCTTTCTTGAATAATTTTTCAAGTTGACCAGAATCATATAGATCTTGAATCATAGATAGAGCTTCTAGTGTACCTTTCAAAATAATCTTGATACTACCTTTTTGAATGTCAACTATTTCCAGCGAAGCATCACCAGTGATTTTCTGTAGTTGCTTTACTAAGGCTTGAATTTTTGCTCGTGTTAAATCATCAACGGGGAATGAGCCTTCTATGACAAAAGCAGCCAAACGAGGAGAATTGGCTTCAATATCTGCAATGTTTTCAATCTGACAGTTATCAAGCTTCATAGGATTATCCTTCTCAACAATTTCTTCCCATTCAAGGTTCAAAGTTTTACAGATTTTCGTGAAGTTTGTATGGTCAATTGGTTTCCCATTAAAAAAACTACTAATCGTAGATTTAGCAAGTACAGTTCTTGTTTCCAAAATTGTTTGGGTTATTCCAAGATCAATTAATGCTTTCCTAGCACGCTCAATTCCCTTTTCAGATGCAATTAACGATCTTGTTGCCTTAGTCATTGCCTCACCCAACTACCTACCACCATTCTAAACATATACAAACTCAAACTCAACACCAGCATACCTAGACCAAACTCATACATCTAAAACAAGCCAAAGTCATCTAGAGTCGTACCCTACTCAAACATTACAGGTTTTACATTAGCTACATACTGATTCAAGACTTTAAACATGGAAACAAAAGTAAATAACCAAGCATTGATCGCAGTTCCCACAAATAACAACGCCACACCGCAGCAACAATTCTATTTTGATCCTTATAGTCCTTTTTGGATCTTAGTTGGCTTAGCCATTCTCTTTGGTCAAGCAACTCCCAAGCGAAAAAAATAACTCCTTAAATAGAAAGGGGACGCAAAGCGTCCCCTTTCTATTTAAATTATTCCCATTCAATCGTGCCAGGCGGCTTGGATGTGATATCTAACACCACGCGATTGACACCTTCCACTTCATTAACAATCCGATTGGAAATAGTTTCCAATAATTCATAGGGTACTCTTGCCCAATCTGCGGTCATGCCATCCTCACTGCTGACCAGCCGCAAAACAATTGGATGCGAATAGGTGCGCTTGTCGCCCATTACCCCGACGCTGCGAACTGTAGGCAAGAGAACAGCAAAGGCTTGCCAGAGGTTATTGTATTGACCAGCACGATTGACTTCTTGGCGAACGATCAGATCGGCATCCCGTAAAGTATTAAGGCGATCGCTAGTGATTTCGCCAATAATCCGAATTGCCAGTCCCGGCCCTGGAAAAGGCTGACGTTTGACAATCTCTTCAGGAAGCCCAAGCGCTGTACCGAGCTTACGCACTTCATCCTTAAATAGTTTACGAAGTGGTTCTACTAGAGTAAATCGCAGATTTTCAGGCAATCCACCCACATTATGGTGACTCTTGATTTTGACAGCAACACGTTTACCCGTAACAGGATCGGCATTAGTATCCGCAGATTCGATCACATCGGGATAAAGTGTACCTTGAGCAAGAAAATCAAATGGACCTAAGCGTTTTGATTCTTCTTCAAATACATTAATAAATTCACCGCCGATTAACTTCCGTTTTTGCTCAGGATCGGTAACTCCTTTAACTTTCTCAAGGAAGCGATCGCGAGCATTTACATACTCAACATGAATATGGAACTGCTCTTCAAAAAGTTTAACTAATCGTTCTGGCTCTAGCTTTCGCATGAAGCCTTGATCGATAAACATGCAGGTAAGCTGATCGCCGATCGCTCTATGTAATAAAAATGCTAGGGTCGAAGAATCAACGCCACCTGATAATGCTAGTAAAACTCGCTTATTGCCAACTTGAGCACGAATTTCACGGATCGAATTTTCGATAAAGGCATCAGTTGTCCAACTAGGCTCACATCCACAAATGTGATACACAAAATTGCGAAGCATCGCCATGCCGCCCGCAGAATGCACAACTTCAGGATGGAATTGAACACCATAGAGTTTTTTATCATGATCGGCGATCGCGGCACAGGGAGTATTTGCGGTGTGGGCTAAAACCTCAAAGCCCTTAGGCAAATTAGTTACAGAATCCCCGTGGCTCATCCACATCGTGATCCCCGTATCCACATTAGTTAACAAGTCCGTAGGATCGTCGATCTGTAATTCTGCTTTACCATATTCCCCACGATCGGCGCGATCGACAGTACCGCCGAGTTGCTTAGCCATTAGTTGCATTCCATAGCAAACCCCCAAAATCGGAACCCCTAAATCAAAAATTTTGGGATCGCATTGAGGAGCGCCTTCATCATAAACAGAATTTGGACCACCTGATAAGATAATACCTTTGAGGTTTAACTTCAGCAGATTTTCGGCTGCCGTATGATAGGGTAGAACCTCGGAATAAACCTGCGTCTCACGAATACGTCGAGCAATTAGCTCAGAGTACTGAGAACCAAAATCGAGAATGGCAATCATCGAGCGATTAATTATATTGTCTAAGGGACTATCCGAACTGAGGCTATCTGAATCTACACTAGATGAAAAAGCACCTTCAAGATTTAGTAGGTCATTCGATGATGTTGGAGGGGAATAAACCACAGTAGATACCTCTATCTTAATGAGATAGCATTTAATGAGATGGTAAGGCTTACGATAAGCCTATCGCTGCGAAAAAGTAGCTATTCGTACAATGCTAGCAAAATGGTACGTGTTTATGCACAAAAAAGTTATCTCGACGATCGCATTGTTATCAATTTTTGTTGTTAACAATGCAAACATCCCCTCTAATTCTTTTTATGCATTGAATCCTTCAAATATTTTTAGCGATCTCACAATTCCGCCAGCAGAAGCAGTGCAGCTACGAGATGGCAAAACTTATTTTGTGCAATTACCAACGCTGTTAGATGCTGAAACAACGGTAAATCGTACCTATGCTTCTAGTGTCACCTATTACTTCTCGATCGCTTTACCGCAAAACATGGGAGAGCCTTTACAAAAGCTAGAAATCTCTCAGGCAGAAGGTTTTGAATCAATTGATTTTTTGTTGAATGACACGATCGCTTATTTGCAGCCACCTTCAGGCGATCGCGTGCCGATCCCTAGCAAAACTGAGATTTTGCCCAACCAAGATAAACAGAAAATCACCGTGACGTTCGATCCCCCAATTCCTGCTAGTAATGCGCCTAATAGTCAGCTAATCGTGGGCTTAAGACCAGTTAGCAATCCTCATTACGAAGGGGTTTATTTATTTGGTGTAGTTGCCTTACCTCAAGGCGATCGCCCTAACTCACAGTTTCTTGGCTATGGCAGGTTACACTTCTACAGTCTGCGTCGTTAAGAAGAAAAAGCTGAATTTTCGTAATTAATTAATGGGCGCAATTAAATATCAAACCCCAAAACCTGTAGCGCACGCTGCGCGTGCGCCACAGGTTTTGAATCTGATTTTTAATTATGCTTAGCTACTTAGCAACACTTTATGTTGCTATTTACGACAATTCAGCTTTACAAAATTTTCTAAAAAGCCTACGAGATTTTCCAATGACCGATAGTACTGATAGTTTAATCGTCAAACCCAAAAAATCTGGACTAGCACCCCTAATTCTTACACTCGTAGAATTGCTACGTCAGTTAATGGAAGCGCAAATCATTCGACGAATGGATGCAGAGAAGTTAACTGAGTCTGAAATCGAAAGGGCAGCCGATAGCTTACAAGCACTCGAACAGCAAATTTTCAATCTTTGCGAAGTTTTAGACATCGATCCTGAAGATCTCAATCTCGATTTAGGTGAATTTGGAAAACTACTGCCTAAGAGAGGCGCATACTATCCCGACAAATCATCAAGCGAATCATCAATTTTGGAGTTGCTCGATCGCTTAATCAGTACAGGAATTGTCCTAGAAGGTGATGTGCAGATTGGACTAGCAGATATTAATTTGATTGACCTCAAGCTCAAGTTATTGCTTACCTCTGGTGATAAATCTGCTTCTCAATAAATTGCAGATGCAATTCATGAATTGCCACTACAATTTATTGAGAAGTTCTTGCCCAGCAAGCTTTACGGCTTCTTGAACTCGAATTAAGGGAACATTATGCGATCGCGCTAATTTTGCACAATCATCATATTCTGGCTGTACTGTATAACTTCCGACTTGTTCATCTCGTCTAGCAATCTTAACTCTAGCAGTACCGTATTCCGTTAGAACTTCATAGATCTCACGATGGAGAATTTTGCGCTCTTGCAATCGACATCTGATACCGAGCGTACTAGTTTCGCGAAAAAGAATTTGTTCACAAACACCTTGGTAATTGCATGGACAAATGACCGTAATCAATATGCCAGTGCGCGATTTCTTCATGCCAATGGCTTGGGTATAGACATCCAAAGCGCCATTTTGTAATAGTTGCTCCATCGTATAGGCGATCGCCTGTGCAGTCATATCATCAACTTGCGTTTCTAAAACTGCGATCGTTTCCGTAGTTTGAGGAGATTCACTGCTAAAGCAGTGAATCTCCTCAAGATTTAATCTTTTTTTTTCTGGCTCTTCCCAATCCATAAACGTAACGCATTAGGAATTTCTAAGTCCTGATTACCAGCACCAAGTCCTACCTTTTTGATTTTCATTAATGGAACTTCGCCAAATTTTTCGCTAAGAGTAACAGCGATCGCAGCTCCCGTAGGCGTTACTAGTTCTTTTCTAATACCATTATCAAAGGCGATCGCTCCATGCATTTCCCATAACTTCAGTGTTGCTGGTGCTGGGACGGGCATTTTGCCATGATCGCAATTTACATAACCACCACCCGCAGGTAAAGCCGAACAATAAATTTTTTCAACTTCCAGCCAAGCAAATCCCGCACAAGTACAGACAATATCCACAATCGCGTCAATCGCACCTACTTCATGAAAATGTACCGCCTCTGGAGCAATTCCATGCACCGATCCCTCAGCGATCGCGAGTTCTCTAAATGTTGCTAAACTCCAAGCTTCAACTTGTTTTGGTAATTTAGCATTACGAATGATCTTCTCAATATCAGGTAAATGACGATGAACTGGATGGGAATGCTCTTTATGAGAATGTTCTTTATGAGAATGCTGATAGGTATGAGAATCATGTGTATGGTCTTTCTGGCTATGGGAATGAACAGGCTCAGGTTCAACTGTTGGTGGCTCAGTACCATCATGATTTAGTAGTTCGACATGCACTTTTGTAGCTTCGATCCCACCACGATAAACAGATTCAGACCATAACTTAACTTCGCGATCGAGTCCCAGTTTGCGAATGATATCGCGCAAATACTCCAAAGGCACTCCAGCACTCACCAACGCGCCTAGACACATATCACCCGCAATTCCTGTCGGACAATCTAAATATGCAATGCTTCCCATAGCTAATCCTTACAGAAATTATAAAATGTCTCCTATCTGAATCCTAACATTTAGAATGAATGGCACAAAGCACAGTTCATTCTATAGAATCCACAATAGAGTCGCCCTGCGACTCTA
>CAIJEA010000008.1 GCA_903819605.1 uncultured cyanobacterium
ACGCGATGTGCAACTAAAAGTCTGAAAGACCTGATTTCTCGTACTGCACCAAAAAGCACTTTGGATTTCAGGTAGCTCAAACAATTTCAGGTCATTAACTCAAAAATAGTTGCACATCGCGTTAATTAACATAACTGGCTACTGCTATACAAATCTTGATTGACGGTTAGAACGAAATGAAAATCTTTGGGGAGAAAGATTGCCAGTGCCGATTGACTGCCTGATTAGTTCAGCCCTTTCACGCGATTTTGTCATAGCATTTGCTCCGCCATAGGTTTCACGGATTGTTAAATAATTTTGGATGATGAGCGCTTCATTATCAACTGAACTTTGAGCAATTTGGGCAGGTGTCATACCCGATCGCGCGATCGCATCGGCAATACATCCAATCACATGACTGGGGCGATTGACATGATGATCGAGCAGTAAAGCGACAGCAAATTCTGAACTGAGAATTTGAGAAAGGGTCAAACCTTGCAACGTCTGCGATGGACTGAAATAAAAGCGATCGAGTCGCGAAATTCCATGAAGGACTTGAATAGATTGCACGATAGAGTCCATACCAGCGATCGCAAACCGCAAAGCCCAAATCGGTTGACGCATCAAATTCTTATCAGTTTCGCTGACTAAGCGAATACCATTAAGTGATAGCCATCCTGTGATGCCATCGAGAGAAGTCGCATCCACGCCAAATTGTCCGAAGTAATATTGAAACTCAGAGGGATAGCGTCTTTTTAGATTTGTAAGCAAAGCTGGTAGTTCTCCCTGTTGACCTACTGAACCCAGCGTCCATTGGAATATACCAAAACTCAGATATTGATTGTCCCATGTGTTAATGGCATCAAGACTGCCTTCATTAGCTGCCGTTACTAACATCACATTAATTTCCGACTGGCTCATTTGCAACTGTTGCAACAATCCAGAACCGTAGAAAATAAAGTCGCGTAGTTTAAAAATGCCTAGTCGATAAAAACCAAGATTTTTAGTTTTAGCAACAGGTTCTTGCTGACCTGTATTAAGCAACTTGGCAATTAAATCGTTACCAACAGTGGTAAAAGAAACCGAAATTTTATTCGGCGGATAAACTCCTTGTAAAGTATTTTTGACCATTGCAACTTCAGGGGTTGGGGCGCTTGGTGAAGTCGTGGAGCTAGGAATGAGTATACGTTGCCCTATTTGTAAACTTGCAGGATTGGTAATGTTATTAATACGAGCAATCTCGCGCCAATCGACATTCGTGCCAAAGCGTCGGGCAATACTTGATAGAGTGTCTCCAGCTTGAACTAAATATTCTTGCATAGCCATTTTGTAGCTCGTTTATAGCGCGAATTTCTCAAACTCTACTGGGTTAAAGAGCATATTCCGGTCAATCGCTGAGAAAACTTTATGATTTGCTCTATCAGAACGCAAACACTGACATACAAGATTAGCGACATCAGCTCGATGAATAATCCCTGACACGGTTGGATCTTCAGTTAGCACAGCATTACCTGTAGCAACCTCCGATTTCAGTCCCCCTGGCCGAATAATTGTATAGTTTAAGCCGCTGGAGACTAGATGTTGTTCTGCTTTTTCTTTCTCCTTGAGAATTGCCCCCAAAGTTAGCAAAACATGAGGCGCAAGCGCAGCAACGCTATTACCACTCCCAATTGAAGAAACTAGTATAAATTTCTGAACCCCAGCTTTCACAGCGAGATCGATCAGATTTTTATTCCCCTCGCAGTCAGCACGTTCGCCGCGATCGCTTGGCAACCCACCCATAGTTGTAATCACAACATCGATCGCATTTCCCTCTAACATCGCTGTCTCTAGCTCAGCAAGATTTAGCGCATCCCCAAAGACTACTTTTGCCCCTAGAGCTTCAAGCTCAACTGCATAGGTAGGATTGCGTAGTAGCACTCTTAAATTTACAGATGGCGGTTCGTTCTCTAACAAAAGTTTGGCGATCTCACGTCCAACGCCGCGACTCGAGCCTGCCAAAAAAATATTTTGCATAGATTTTGCATAGATTTAATCTTATCAAAAAGCCTTGCTTAGCAAGGCTTTTTGAATACCATGTGATTAGACTTTAGTGCGATCGGTAAAAATTTCGTAACCAGTTTCAGTAACTAAAACCGTATGTTCAAACTGAGCTGAAAGCTGATTGTCAACCGTTACCGCTGTCCATTTGTCAGCCAAGATTCGCACCCGCTTCGATCCAGCATTTAAAATTGGTTCGATTGCCAAAGTCATCCCTGGACGAAATCTGACATTGGGCAATTGATGTGTACGGAAATTAAATACCGAAGGTTCTTCATGCAGATTGCGTCCCACACCATGCCCCGTAAAATCTTCGACAACGGCAAAGCCATTTGCCTTGACGTGATCCTCGATCGCCCCAGCCAAATCGAGCATACAATTGCCTGGCTTCACCTGTTCAATTCCCTTGTAAAGAGCCTCTTCAGCTACACGCATCAACTTAGCAGCTTTTTCACTAACAGGACCAATTGCTACAGTGATACAAGAATCTCCATGAAATCCATTTTTAAAAGCACCAGTATCAATCTTGACTAGATCGCCTAGTTTAATAACTTTTTTAGCATTAGGGATGCCATGCACTACTTCATTATTGATACTAGAGCAAATGCTTGCAGGGAATCCACTATATCCCTTAAAGCTGGGAACAGCGCCCATTTCACGAATACGTCTCTCAGCATGAGCATCAAGATCCATCGTAGTCATCCCAGGAGCAATTATTTCTGAAATTTCTTTGAGTACTGTTGCTACAATGCGAGATGACTCACGCATGTAGTCTAATTCACGCTGGGACTTGATTTCAATTCCCTTAGTTTGCTTAGGAGCCGATTGTTTAGAAACTTTTTGGCTGTCTGCGCTCGGTTTTGATCGCAGTGCACTGAGAATATTCATTAATTATTTGAGGATAGTATTTACAACAGCTAATATATTTTTAGCCTATGCGGTAACAGGATTGGTTATTTTTAGGTCAAATCGCAGAATTTGAATAGCAAAATGCTCCTCATCCAATCTGATGTCCAATTACAGTGCTCTGCGCTGAAGTAAAACTCAGGCTTTTAGTGACAGGATCGCGAAGGCATCCCACCACTAAAAGTCTATTAGTACTAGAAAACTGATTAAGAACGAGGTTCAACTATGACGCAATCTGGGCTGCCTCCCGTAACACCGCCTTCCGCTGGTGGCGGTGTGCCACCACAGCAACCACCAAGAGCAAATCCTGCCGCGCCACCCCCCGCCCAGCAGCGTGTCGCTAATCCACAACAAGTACCTCCTAATCCTCAAGCAGGACAGCCTCGCGTTGCCCCTCCACCAAATCCTCAAGCACAAGCTGCACAAGCACGTAGCGCCGCCGTTCCTAATCCAGCTCAGCAACAGGCGCAACTACAACAGGCACAACTACAAGCGCAACAAGCCCGTGCTGCCGCCGCCGCTCGCCAAGCCCAAATGTCAATACCAACCGATACCCAGGTTACAAGTGTACCGCCACCACCCAATCCTCGCCCACCAATTCGTCCAGGTCCACCTCCAAACTTACCAGGGCTAGGTGTACCAGCAATTTTGCAGCGTAGTTCAGGGCAGCCGACCCTTGCTCAAATTGTCAAAGATGCCTATGAACAAGGATGTTCTGATATTCATGCTGGAGTAAATGAACCAGTTAGATTTCGCAGTCGCGGTTTGATGGTCACGCAAGAACAATATCCCGTGCCAGACAAACCCACCTTTGACACTTGGTTAACTGAAATTATGGATGATAAGCAAATCCAGCAATTTCGCGACACTCTTGAGTTTGATGGTGCTACTCAATACGAATTTGCCCGTTGTCGGATCAATATTTTCGATTCGTTGCGCGGTTCGGCAATGGTTTTGCGACTCATCCCCTTAAAGATTTTGTCAATCGATCAGCTTGGTTTGCCAGAGGTCTTCCGCGAACTTTGCTATACACACAAAGGTTTGATCCTTGTAACTGGACCAACGGGTTCTGGTAAGTCAACTACTTTGGCGGCGATGGTGGATTTTATCAACACCGAAATGCAAAAGCACTTAATTTCCATCGAAGACCCGATTGAATTTGTGCACCAAAGTAAAAAAGCCCTGATCAAACAACGGGAAGTCGGCATTCATACCCTCAAGTTTGACAATGCTCTGAAGGCAGCTTTGCGTGAAGATCCCGATATCATTCTGATTGGGGAAATGCGCGACAAAGAAACTGTCAACACGGCGCTGAAAGCTGCACAAACTGGTCACTTAGTATTCGGAACGCTCCACACTAACAGTGCTGTTAAAACCATTGAGCGGATTCTAAATCTCTATGAACCTGAACAGCAAGCACCGATGAGAATTCAGGTTGCGGAATCATTGGTGGGTGTTATTGCTCAGTCTCTGGTGCGTACTACCGATGGCAAGCGTGCGGCGGTTCATGAAATCATGATCAATACGGATGCTGTACGTGACTATATCAAGCGCGGTGAGGTGGATGAAATTGAGGCCATCATTCCTAAATGTACCTATGAGGGAATGGTAAATATGAATCAATCGCTTTATAAGCTCTACGAAGATGGTCGGATTACCGAAGAAACTGCTGTAGAGAACTCGCCAAAACCAAACGAAATGGCGCAAATGTTGCGCGGTCGCATGTAAATTTGTCTTACATTGCGCTACTTTAAGAACTCATTTAAGAGTTTCTAAAACGAGTTGCAGCGCGAAGCGCTGCAACTCGTTTTTTAGTAAGGAATCTATCTACTTTTTTAAGTATTACAGCGCGAAGCGCTGTAATAGAATGAATGCCGTATATTTCTTGGAGAGAGACAATAAAAATGATTGAATTTGCTGTAAATGGCACTTTGATGCGAGGACTGGAGTTAAACGGGAACTTGCAGAAAGTTGGAGCAATATTTGTTAGAGAAGATATAACCGCACCTATTTATCGACTATGGTCGATCGCCGATAGCCATCCTGCCATGCTCAGAGTTAGCGAAAATGGAGCAGCGATCGCCTTAGAAATTTGGTCAATTACACCAGCCGCCCTTGGCGAAATTTTACTGTCTGAGCCTGCGGGTTTATGTATTGGCAAAATTATTTTGGCAAATGGAACAGAGGTTTTAGGCGTTCTAGGAGAACCATTTCTATGCGAAGGACAAAAAGAGATTACTTCCTTTGGTGGTTGGCGAGCTTATGCCAAGTAGAGAAAGCGCAAAGTGCTTTCTCTACTTGATTGGCAATTGTAAATGTGAAGGATATTCAGCACCATAAAAAATTTGCTGCGTCGCCTCTACAAAATCACTTACTGTCGCCTCTGACGGTAACTTCTGCGTATTAGAATGTCGCTCGATCGCAGGGAAAGCAGAACTAGCGATCGCTATACCGATATGATGTCCTTTCGCAAAATTCTGACAGGTGGGACGTAATTTGATGCAGTATTCATTGACTACATCAGATTCTATCCATTCAGTCTCAGTCCATGATTGACGGAACTTTGCCCGCAAAACTCCCATTGATACCAACATTTGCTTACCATCAGGGTAAATATCTAAAAGCTTCACCACCCAATCTGTATCAGGAGCGGTGGTTGCTGCATAGAGGATAAATTCGGGAATACCTGCGATCGCTAAATCATTATCCAATTCATCACTTTGATAAACCAGCACATCCCAGCGTTGATGGACATTGCGCTGATCGTAGAAGCCATAGGGAGTTGAAGGGTTGGGATTACGGGGATCGTAGACGTAGATGTCTGGTAATTGGTGATTGGAGATCGGTGATTGGTCGCTTAGTTGTTTTTGGGAAGAGAGATAAAGTTTTTTGGTATGAGAATCTTTGGGAAATTCGGGTAGATCTATCCAGTGATTTTTTCCCATCAGGAAAAGCTGGACGGGATTGCGATCGCTGATGCCGTTATCAATTCCTTTGAGCCAAAAATCAAACCAATCCACTTGCAAGCGATCGATCTTAGAAACAGCAGCTTCACCAAAATCAATTTCGCCGACTTTCGGCAACCAAGGTAGATGTTGCCAAGGAGCTACGATTAAATGTTGAGGTTTATTAGTTACAGATTTGGCTTGATGATATGTCTTAATTGTCGCTTCGATAAAAATATCTGCCCATCCCGCAATATGCAAAGCAGGTAAATCAAAGCGATCGAAATAACTTAGCGGATTTAACTTTTGCCAATATTCATCGTCAGCTTGCTGATTGCCAATCCAATCAAAAAAGAACTGTCCAAATTCTTTATCTTTAAATAATTCTATTTCGCTCTGTGGCGCAGATTCCAACCATTTTGCTGACTGTTTTTGAGCTTCAAAAAGTTGAGTTGCTTGCGGTTCTTTCTTTAAATACCAAGCGCGATTCTGAGCCAGTTGCAATGCCCAGTTCAAATTAAAGTCCAGACAAACCGCCCCACCAAAGTAGAACCAGCCATGATATAAATCTGTCGTTGCCATCGTGGGACAGATAGTTACGAGTCCCACTGGTTGCTGAACTGCCGCCTGAAATTGGGTTACACCTTGATAGGAGAATCCGTACATTCCTACCTTGCCACTACTGCCTTCTAATTCCTTCGCACACCATTCTACCGTATCAAATCCATCTACATACTCATTTCGGAATGGATAGAACTCACCTTCAGAAGTTCCGCAGCCACGCACATCTTGAATAACAACTATGTAGCCTTGACTGGCGTACCAACTAGGGTGAGCATAGGTGCAGGTGGAGGCGATCGCTCGACCATAGGGCAATCGCATTAATATTACGGGTAAAGGCGTATCTACACCCTTGGGGCGATATATATCAGCAGTTAAATTAATGCGATCGCGCATCGGGATTTTTACCTGACGCTGCACATTAACTTTAGAATGGAACGAGGTTAATTTGGGAGGCATGGAAATCTAGTCCTGCCAATCTGGAAACACTTTTCTAATTTCAATGAGCAGATCGTCGAGTTCTTCTAAAGCTTGGATCACATCAATGCTCAAAGTACCCAAATTATCTTTGAGAGATAGTTGTACTAAAAGTTCACGCTTACTCGCGATCGCAACAAATCTTTCTTTCAGGGCTTCAGGAGTGGACATATTGCAATTTTAATAAATTATTTTAGTTAAGGAATAGCCGTGTGTAACACAGCGATTCCTTAACAGCTATTTTAGCTCAAAAGCTACAATTTAATGGTTCGCGAGAGTTAACTGAGCCAAACGCGCCTTAAGAATCTCCTGTTGTTTGAGCGATTCCTCTAATTCTGCACGAGCAGTTTCGACAACTTCAGGCGGTGCTTTTTTGACATAGCCTTCATTATTTAAACGACCTTGAGAAGAAGCGATCGCCCCTTCGAGTTTCTTGAGGGAGCGCTCTAGTTTGGCAATTAGCTGACCAATATCAACAACACCGATCAGCGATACGATCGCTTGCACTGTGCCGACTACACCTGCGATCGCTTCTTCCGTAGCAGCTTCATCGACTGAAGAGACCACTGCTAAGTCTTCAACCTTAGCTAAATCAAGAATGTAGTTTTTTCCTGCTTCTAGTAGAGTACGTTCGCGATCGCTGTCAGATTGCAAAATCACTTTGATTTTTAGGCTAGGTTTAATTTCAGCTTCAGCGCGAAGGTTACGAATAGTGCGGATCGTACCAATCAATAAATTGAACTGCTCTTCTAGTTCTTCATTAATATGCGTGGTGTCAATTTCAGGATAGGACTGAATTGCGAGAACTGGGCGATCGCTTGATGGTTTACTCGTGCCATAGGTGAGTAATTGCCAAATCTCCTCAGTAACGTGAGGCATAAATGGATGTAATAAGCGTAGAATTCCGTCGAGCACAAAAGCAAGAGTTTGCTGCACAGTTTCGCGAGAAGCTGAGTCAGCAGTTTCTTGTAAGCGGGACTTGACCAACTCGATATACCAGTCGCAAAAGTCACCCCAGAAAAACTCATACAAACTTCTAGTTGCTTCACCCATACTATAGGCATCAAGTTGTTCGCGTACTTGCAAGACTGTTTGATAATAACGTGATAAAATCCAGCGATCGGCAAGTTCTAGATTTTCGATTTGCAAACCTTCTTGAGAAGTTTTCAAATCATTAAGGTTCATCATTACAAATCGTGATGCATTCCACAGCTTATTGGCAAAGTTTCTAGCAGTCTCAACAGTAGATGATTCGTCGGTTTTGCGATTGTAATCGAGGCGAATGTCTTGCCCTGCACCCGTCACCTCTTTAACTAGGGAATAGCGCAATGCATCCACACCGTACTTATTAATCAAAATCAATGGATCGATACCATTATTCTTCGATTTTGACATTTTTTGATTATTCTCATCGCGGACTAGTCCATGAATATAGACTGTATGGAAGGGCATCTTGCCCGTAAAGTAACCCGCCATCATCGTCATCCGCGCCACCCAGAAGAAGATAATGTCAAAGCCTGTAACAAGAACACTAGTCGGATAGAAGGTTTCAAAATCCTGTGTTTGCTCTGGCCAGCCCAAGGTCGAGAATGGCCATAAACCTGACGAGAACCATGTATCAAGAACATCAGGATCGCGCTCTAGAATTACATCTTCACCAAATTGTGCTTTTGCTTGACTATAGGCTTCAGCCTCAGTCCGCGCCACAAAAATTGTGCCATCGGGTGCATACCAAGCAGGAATCTGATGTCCCCACCAAAGTTGACGGGAAATACACCAATCCTTGAGACGAATCAGCCAGTCACGATATACCTTACCCCAGCGATCGGGTACGAAAGTTGGCGAATTTTGTTTGTCAAACTGTTCTAACGCAAAATCAGATAGAGGTTTGATCTTCACAAACCACTGAATTGACAGCAAAGGCTCGACAGGAACTTTACCGCGTTCAGAATAGGGAACAGTGTGGGTGTAGTCTTCAATTTTTTCAAGCAAGCCAAGTTCATCAAGCTTTGCGACAACATTTTTACGCGCAACAAAGCGATCTTGCCCTTGGAATTCGCCACCATTCTCATTAATCGAACCGTCTTTATTGAGAATATTGATTAAAGGCAGACTATGGCGTTGACCCATTTCAAAGTCATTAGGATCGTGAGCTGGAGTGATTTTTACACAACCGCTTCCAAAAGCCTTATCAACATACTTATCGGCAATAATGGGAATTTCGCGATTCATGATTGGCAACACGATCGTTTTACCAATCAAATGCTTGTAGCGATCGTCTTCAGGATTAACAGCTACAGCCGTGTCTCCCAACATGGTCTCAGGACGAGTAGTAGCGACAACTAGATATCCGTTTGCATCAGCTAAGGGGTAACGAAAATGCCAGAGATGACCTTGGACTTCTTTACTATCAACTTCGAGATCGGAAACTGCGGATTGCGATGCAGGACACCAGTTAACGAGATATTCACCACGATAAATCAAGCCTGCTTCGTAGAGTTTAACAAAGGCTTCTGTGACTGAATTAGACAAACCTTCATCCATCGTGAAGCGTTCGCGTGTCCAGTCAGCAGACACTCCTAAACGCCGCAGTTGGGAAACAATTGTCCCGCCCGATTCCGCTTTCCATTGCCAAGCCCGTTCCAGAAACTTTTCACGCCCAATTTCTTGGTTTGTCTTCCCCTCGGATTTAATCTGTTTGTCAAGAATAGTCTGTACGGCGATACTAGCGTGATCTGTACCAGGCAACCAAAGGGTATTAAACCCGCGCATTCGATGGTAGCGAATCAGAATATCAATTAGCACTTCTTGAAATGCATGACCCATATGTAGGCTTCCCGTAACATTGGGTGGTGGGATCATGATGCAGTAGGGTTCTTTGTCACTTTTACTTTCTGCTACAAATACACCACTTTCCTCCCAATATTTTTGCCACTTAGCTTCAGATTCGAGAGGATTATATTGTTTTGGAAGTTCGGTCGTACTCATGGCAGATTATTTAAAATTACTTAAAGAATTGGTTTTAGTTTGGTCAAAGCTATATTTAGCTTATATCTTAAGCTTATACTTTGGAATGTTAAGATTATGGGAATTTATCGCTTTTTGGCAGCCCTAAGAGGCTTTTAGGTTTTATATTTAATGGCGCTTAGCCACTTAACACTTAGTGATACAGATACGACATATATCTATAGGCTTGAGATGAGACCTTAAAGTAAGATAAGATTCTAGCTCAGACTCAGATTATCAAAATTTTTTAAGTTACTAGACATCACTGTTTTTCTATTGGCTGTAACTCAAAAAAATTAAGGCGTATCATTTGTTAGGAGTAACCACCTTGGAAGTAGCTCAACTATTAGAACTATACACACAGGGACAACGTAACTTTTCCAATATAGACCTCAGCAATGCTCAATTACGCAGTGTCATCCTAATTGGCATTGATTTACGGGGGTCTACTTTGAACAAAGCCGATCTAAGTAGCGCTAATTTAATTGATGCTAATTTGACGGGAGCCAATTTAATTGAGGCGAACCTAAGAGGGGCGTTACTCAGGGGGACTAATTTTTCGGATGCAGACTTAAGTTGGGCAAATTTAACTTGGTCAAATTCATCAAACACTAAATTTGTTCGATCCAATCTGAGTGTTACTAATTTTAGTGGGGCGAATTTGATTGAGGCAGACTTTACGGGTTCAATTATGAAGGGGGCAAATATGCGTGGGACAAATTTACGTGGTGCAGTATTAAAAAATTTACGAACCTGTGCAGATACAGAGTTTACAGGCGTTAGGAATTTAGACGATCGCACTCGCTTATATCTCTGTACGATCGCTAGTGGTACTCACCCTTTCACTAAAAATGACAGCCGCCAAACCTTAGATTGTCCAATCTGAAGTTTAAGGACTTACTGCGCTTTGTATATTTGGGTATTGAGCTATAAAAGACGACATGAAGTGTCGTCTTTTATATTTTTAGTGCCTTGGCTAAGGTGTTTCTGTAAGTTGCAGCAAATAAGGGAAAGAAGTGTTTTCTTCGTAGGAGCCAACCCATACTTCATAAGTCCCTTCTAGCCAGTCGCCACTAATCTCTGGATTGCGATCGCTAACATCATCACTGCACCAACTGCCGCCCGGACCACGCACTAACAGGACTGTATCGCCAGAGCTTTTGACTTGGAGCTTGAGATAGGGAAATGGTTTGGTTAGTGTGATTTTATGATCGGGTGCTGCGTCAATAAAGCCAATACAATCGCCCGTTTCAGTTGATTTGCGACCAGATGTTTTTTGCATTTCGACAGCACCACCACTAATTCCCCGCAATGTAATTACTTTCGGTGAAAAACTTGGCGCGATCGCTATGTCTTCAAACATACGGACAACGCTAGCTTTCTTGCCTGAGGGAATTTCTAGTTTTTCGGGACGCGAAATTTCGATCGTTGGCGCTGAGCTGTTGATAGGTTGCGATCGCGCAGGCGATTCAATAGCTATGATGGTAGTCATTGTAGCGACTAGAGTTAATATTAGCGATCGCATTGGGAATTCTCTCATGCCACAAATATATTGTTCAAAGACCTAGATTTTAGCATTCCATCTAGATTTAAAGATGGTGCTTCATCTCACTGACAAACCCCAAAAATAAGGGGCGCATTGCGCCCCTTATTTTTTAAGAGTTAAAACTAGCGATCGCCTGTTCGACAATACTTAATGCTCGATCGATCTCCTCAGCAGATACGATCAGAGGTGGCACAAAGCGGACAACTTTAACACCCGCAGGTACAAGCAACAATCCATGCTCAATTCCTGCGGCAACGACATCACGCGCTTGGATATTACTAGACTCTTGCAGCACTAATCCATCAATTAGGCCCCAGCCTCGTACTGAAGCCAAATGTTGGGGAAAGCGATCGCAGAGGGCTTGTAAACCAGTGCGGAGTTGTTGACCGCGCTCTCTAGCATTACCGATTAGATTATCAGCTACCATCGTGTTACAAACTGACAGAGCTACAGCACAGGCAAAAGGATTGCCACCAAAGGTACTCGCATGATCGCCTGGTTCAAAAACATTACAGGATTCCTTGCACATCATTGCGCCGATGGGAATACCGCCACCTAATCCCTTCGCGGAGGTAAAAATATCGGGCTGAATGCCGAGATTTTCGTAGCCCCATAGCTTGCCACTACGTCCCATGCCAACTTGAACTTCATCAATAATTAGCAGGATTTTCTTTTCGTCACAAATTTCTCGAACACGCGCAAAATAAGCACGATCGCCAGGATTTACACCACCTTCACCCTGTAGAGGTTCGAGCATAATCGCGCAAAGTCTACCTTCATATTTTTTTACGGCGGATTCGAGGGCGGCAATGTCGTTGTAGGGAATGTAATCAAAGCCAGATACTAGAGGGGCAAAATTTTTGTGGTATTTAGGCTGACCTGTTGCTGTGACTGTTGCTAAAGTACGTCCATGGAAACTGGCATTAGCTGTCAGAATCAATGGATTTTCAATGCCTAGTTTGGTGTGAGCATATTTACGTGCTAGTTTAATCGCGCCTTCATTTGCCTCTGCACCAGAGTTACAGAAAAATGCTTTATCAGCACAAGAGTTTTGTACCAGCCATTTAGCCAATTGACCTTGGGGCGCAAAATAAAACAAATTAGAAGCATGGTGCAATGTTTGGATTTGGTCGGTTACCGCTTTTACCATGGCAGGATGTGCATGTCCCAACGTACAAGTAGCAATACCAGCGACAAAATCTAAATATTCTTTACCTGTGTTGTCCCACACTCGGCATCCTGCACCGCGCTCCAAGGCGATCGCAAAACGCGCATAGGTATTCATCACATATTGATTAAACTCAGCGATCGTGTCAGGAGATACATGAGTAGCCGCCTGAGCTTGAGATTGTACTTCTAGCGTAGTTGGAGACATGGATAAAAATGGGATAATGCTGTTAATTTCATTATGAATGATATGAGAGTCTTAGCAGGTACTTCTGTAGTGGAATTAGCTAATCACACTTTAACTTTGAGCCATGACTTTGCCCCATAGACAAACCCAAGAATGAATTGCTGCGCGAAGCGCAGCAATTCATTCTTGGGTTTTATGTACTAAAAAGACAGGCGACAGTTATAACTAATATTGCAGCAGGCAAAGCAGGAAAGATATGCCATACATTATTCAAAATCAAGGAACTCCCCATGAACGTATCTGCGATCTACGCCATGGTGTAAATACAATTGGGCGAGGATTGGATAATAGTATTGTCGTTGAAGATGATGCTCGCAGCCTCTCGCGTCATCATGCTGAAATTCAGGTGACAGATAAAGGGATATTCGTTACCGATCTCAATAGCAGTAATGGCACGTTTGTAAATCAAACTAAAATTGTCCAACAAAAGTTAACTCATGATGATTTGGTACAGTTTGGTAGTGTGATATTTAGATTAGTTGATACAAATACACCAGCTACTAATACTACGCCACCTCCTGCTGCAAGTTCGGGCTTATCAATTTTGGTGCGAGTTTCCCCTGAAAAGTCTCGCGTCAATATGCAGGATTTACTGAAACAGCAAAAACAACCAGTAACAGGGGGATCTGTGCTGATGATTCAGGGCGCTGATGAATCACAGCGTACAGCAGCTAAGTTGCGGGTTTTACTGGAAGTCAGTCAAGAGCTTGCATCTCCAGAGGCTTATGCATCCTTACCAGAAAAGATTTTGGAACTATTGCTCAAAATCATGACGGTCGATCGCGCCGTATTATTGCTAGTTAATGAGAAAACTGGAGAGCTAGAACCTAAAGCTTATAAGTTTAGTAATCCCAACGCAACCGCAGATCTTGATTTTTATAGCCGCAAAATCACAAACTTTGTATTACAGCAAGAGATCGCCATTATTAGTGCCGATACATCTCTTGACGATCGTTTTGATAGCTCCCAATCGATTATTCAGCAATCGATCCAAGCCGCGATGTGTACGCCATTAAAGCCAAGAGATCGCGCGATCGGTGTGCTGTATGTTGACAATTTATCCCATGGTCATGCCTATCATAAGGAAGATTTAGAATTTTTGAGTAGTCTTGCTAACCAAGCCGCGATCGCGATCGAAAATGCTAATCTCTATCGCAATATGCGTTCAGAAATTATTCGCCGTACTAAGTTAGAGCGATTTTTCCCTGCCGCTGTCAGCCAAAGAATTGAGGAAGGTTGGGATTTAAATCGAATTATTGAAACAGAAGTGACAGCCCTATTCTCTGATATTAGTGGTTTCACAGAAATGACTTCACCGATGCAGCCGCGTAAAGTACTCGAATTTCTCAATGAATACTTTAGGGTGATGGTCGAAGATATCGTCTTCCCCTTTGGGGGCACGTTAGAGAAGTATATAGCTGATGCACTATTAGCAGTTTGGGGTTCTCCCTATCAAAAAGATAATGATGCAATCATGGCAGTCAATGCCGCGATCGCCATGCAATGGGCGATGCGTCAGTTAAATGACCAATGGGCAAGTCAAGGACGGGATCTCCAAATCCAGATCCATATTGGTTTAAATACTGGCATGGTAGCTTCTGGAAATATTGGCTCTGAGAATCTAATTCAATACACTAATATTGGCGACACGATGAACGTTGCCAGCCGAATTTGTACGGCTGCCAAGGCTGGTGAAATTTTTATCTCTGAAAGTACATTGGCACATATTGCCAAATTTAATCTACCTTTAGAGAAACTGGAGCTAATTAAAGTCAAAGGGAAAGAAGAGCCATTACAACTCTATCGAGTTCGTTGGGACAGCATTGATAGTAACTACTCAGGTTTGAGGGCAGGAAGAATAAAAGTTAACGATCTCTAGCTAATATAAAGGCGGCGCTAAGTGCCGCCTTTATATTAGCTAGAGATCGACAATTGGTTAACCAAGCTTTTTGGAGCGATTAGCTTGTAACTCTTGCTTTCTCTTTCTGACTTGGGCGCGACGATCGCTTGGAGTCGGCAAACCAGTGGGCGGTTCAACAATTTTGACTTCATTGATAAAGACCAATCGCGCATCAACAGGTTGATTCAGCTTGTCCGTAATTTTTACCGCTTCAAAATCGGCATCGATCGCTGCAAATTCTGTCTCATTTAACCATGCATGATATTTCTTACGAAACTTTGGCTGTTGCTTGAGTTCCTGTTGCAATTGTTCGAGCGAACCTTCTGTCCATTGGTAATAGAGATTTTTGCTGCGGATTTGAGTTTTGGATTCAGAGGTTTGTTGAGCGAGCGGATTATTTGCCCAAGGAATACGATGATCCCATGTTGCTAGACCACCAGCCCGATCGCTTTCTAATAATCTCTCTAAAATCTGAAGATCGGAATGCTCGGTGACGCGATCGGGAAATCGGCAAAAGTTTTTAGTGAGATCGCTTTGGGAAGC
>CAIJEA010000009.1 GCA_903819605.1 uncultured cyanobacterium
GAGCGGACGGGGTATCAAATTCTTTTTTAGCAGAATTTACTCACACCGCAGAGCGGTGGGTTATTTACCCTCTTAGTTCAAAATAAAAAAGGCACTTGCTTAGCAAGTACCTTTTTTATTAGGTTAATGGAATCGGGCAGAGTCGAACTGCCGTCCGCACTAGCGCCTAACCTCCCAGTCATTCACAGGTTTATCCGATTTAATCCTCACGGAGGGAACTGCTATTTATCCCTAGCAATGGGGGATGCACTGATAAATTCTTAGGCGCTTAACCTACCAGAGAAAGCTAAGCACAGCATCCGTTGGGGGTTGGAGTGACATATTTAACGGAGTCATACATCACACCTCGAAACCGAAAAAGGTTCTTAGGCGGCTACAGGAGCTGCTTTACGAGCAAAGGGTACTATGTTGTTCGCATGTACTTGTTTGAGCCATTGATTTACGAGAGTTAGCTCGCTCTCGACCTGCATCAAAGGACAGTTTCTACTAACACGTCGAAACCCTTACGATCCCAATGAACGTAATTATAGATCAAAAATTTGAAGATTGGGGGTAACTCTTTGAAAGTTGGTAATTCTCATGATTAAAGATTGGGTTTGATGAAAGTATGACGACACATAGCAGTAGCCAGGTATTTAGGAAAAAGCTAAAACCTAGAAGAGAGTTGCGGCGAGAATCGTCGCAACTCTCTTCTAGGTTTTATGTCTTAACTTATATCGCTAAAACCCAATTCCTTTTTTGTAGTGCTTTTGGCGCTGTAAAAACAGAATTGGATTCTTAACTTAGGTTAGCTAAGTACGCCAACATAATTAAAACCATGACATTGACACTGCCCACTCAGCGGACGGTGCAAGTCTTATGGTTTTACATTTAAATAAGCCTACCTAATAAAAGCGTTGACTCGTATAAAAATCAGTTTGGGTTAAGTACTGTAAATATCAAACTCAAAAATGAATGGTATGCTAATTTATACTTTTGTTAAGTAAGTTAAAGCAAAATTCAAACTTAATCGAGTAAGTTTCAACTATTTCTGGGAGTAAATGGCGTGATGAGGCGAGCGATCCCCGCACAATGGTTTAATTTAGGAATGCACCTGTTTTCAATGGTATTCGGTCTATTTGGCTTGATTTTGGTACTTCCAAACTCTTCATTTATTGAAAGCTTGTCCGAGGCTGGTTTGCAAGTCTTTTCATGGGGAATGCAAAATGGTGGCGCATCCTACATGATTTTTGGCGCGATCGCCGCATTTCTTTACGGTAAGCAAACTATTGGTCTTAAACGTACCCTCGCATTTTGTATTCCTGCGATTGGTATTTCTGTGACTAGTGAATTGCTCGGAACTAGCACAGGTTTCCCATTTGGTGCTTATTCTTATTTAAGCGGTTTAGGTTACAAAATTGCCGATTTAGTTCCATTTACCATTCCCCTATCTTGGTTTTATATGGGCTTTTCATCTTTTCTGATTAGCGCCACAATCATGAGATTTGGGACTGGATGGGGACAACGCATTGTCGCGATCGCACTTGGTGCTTTGATGTTAACCTCATGGGACTTTGTACTTGATCCAGCCATGAGCCAAACTCCATATCCATTCTGGGAATGGCATCAAGCAGGTGAATTTTATGGAATGCCTTACCAAAACTTTGTTGGTTGGTTTGGAACTGGTTCCGTATTTATGACAGTAGCATCCCTAATTTGGGGCAAAAATAACCAGCCAATTCTCAATCGTCAGCAAATCCTTTTCCCGACGATCATGTATGCGGGTAATTTTTTGTTTGCGTTGATTCTTAGTTTTAACGCAGGTTTTTATGTACCAGCATTTTTGGGGATTTTAGTTGGAGCTTTACCTCTAGCGGTACTTTACCTGACTACACCAAATGGTGAGCTAGTATCTACAAACATTGAACTCTTAGCCGTAGAAACCCCCAAAGTGGAGACGATCGCCACTCGTTAAAGGTTTGCCAAATCCTAATTAAATTTCTAAAATAAAAGGCGGCGCGAAGC
>CAIJEA010000010.1 GCA_903819605.1 uncultured cyanobacterium
GCAATATGTAAGAACTCTTGTCCAACCTGCTGGAGGTTCTTTAGTATTAACAATTGTAGCTCTATCTCTAGGTTGAAGCCATGTAACTTTAATGTCAGGGTTATTAAAATATCCAGCTAAGATATTAGTAATTACTCTCTTATCAGTTACTCCCTCAACAATTCCAGCAAAAGTACGCTTTTTCATATTAGAAATTATCTGGCAACCCTCCAATGTAACCATTCATAAAGGCTTCTGATAATAATACAGGTTCTTCATCTTCTAATGGTTGCGGTGCAAATATACGTTCTGCTTTTGTATGACCATAAATATTTCGATAAATCGTAAAAAGCCTTTGATCATCATCATGTAAATCTAATCCATCTAAAACCGCAGGATTATGGGTTGTGAATATAACTTGCTTATTATTATCTTTTGCTAGGTTTATTAATTCTTGAATTAGTCTTGTACACAACTTAGGGTTGAGAGCATTTTCGATGTTGTCAATTGCAAAAAAATTCGGTGTATCATCACTGACAAACAATGCAAAATAAAACATCAAAAACAAAAAGCCTTCATTAGAGCTTCTCTGATTAAAGTAAGGTAAATCTTTGTCTAAATACCTATCTTTAATTTGAATATTTCTCTCTATATCAGAATCTGGATGTATTTTAAAATCATCAAACCAATCAATGAGTTCAAGCCTTTTTTTTATTTCCCTGATTTTATCTGGATTCCGACTTAAAACCCTTAAAAGTTTAAGTAAGCCTTGTCCTTTAGTCCCTAATGGTTGTATCTGTCCTTCCACTTCAAAAGTTCGCAACGAAGAATTTTCAGGCGAATAAATTAGAAAATTTTTTAAATAATAAATATTATGCCAAGAACCTTCTATAAACGTTTGATAAGATTCAGGTGGTGTAATAACTCCTTTTCTTAACAGAGACATGTTATTTTCATGTCGATTAGGATCGCCAATACTATTCCAAGTAGAGTAAGGCTTATTCTCATTCTGTATGACAAAATCCAATGGTTCTTGCCCATTTTTTGTTGTCACCCTTAGATTTATTTTTATCTCTTTTGTAATATTCTCTTTATCAAACGCCGATCGCATAAATTCTGGTTCTGTGACTCTAACTCCTCTAGGAGCTAAAAACTCGTTGTCTAACTTGTCCCCTTCTGCCGCACTAGCTAAAGCGATCGCTTCTAAAATATTGCTCTTACCACAGCCATTCTCACCAATAAACACGTTAACCCGACCCAAATTTATCTTGAGACTTTGGATTGACTTGTAGTTCTCGATTTGAACTTCGGTAAACATAGGATTGTGGATTAGTCGATTAAACTTGATGAGATTAGTTATAGCTTAACATTTACCCTACTTAACCAACTAATCCACATCACCCAAGCGATCGCCAACGCCCAACCGCCCAAAACATCACTGGGATAATGCACACCCAAATATAAGCGCGACCAACCGATCGCGATCGCCAACAACACACCACAAAACAAAAATAGCGATCGCCAATGCCTTTGAGGAACTAAAACAGCGATCGCCATCACAAGAGTCAAACTCAACATCGCATGACCACTGGGAAAAGAAAAATCAAACTCAGGAGAAAGCGACTCCCATAAAGTAGGACGGTGGCGATGAAAGAGAACCTTCGTAATCAAATTGAGAAGCCCACTGCCAATAATCGTAATCAGCAAATAACTGAGCGATCGCCATTGCTTGCGCGATCCAAGGAATAGACTCACAAATAAGGCGATCGCCGCAATACTTTTTGCTCTTCCTAATTGAGTTAGTGAATAAGCGATCGCATCTAAGTCTGGACTGGCGATAGCATAGATTTTTTCGAGAATCGTCACATCCCAAACCAAGCTGAAGTTACTGGCGAAGACTGCGATCGCAATGCCGAAGAAACATACAAGAGGCAGAATAATTCCCAGCAAAATCAGTGAATAGGATTGGCGGAGAATCAACAACATAATTTTAAGCAGAATGGATTAATTTCCAACTAAGGGTTCTAAAACTTAATAAAGAACCAATTTTTTGTGGCGCTTCGCAGCGCCACAAAAAATTGGTTCTTTATTTTACTGCAAGTCCCTAACAGTAATTAAAATCACAAAGATGAGATAACGTAAGGCTCTTTGTGGTGCTAATTGACAAAGTTTAGAACCCCAAAAAACTGAAGAATTGCACAAGTTTGAGGAACATCGTATATAGTATCTCAATGAGTTCCCAATCCTCACTAGTGATAGAAATGCGTTTTCCTCCATTCCGCTTTGTCAATTTACTTAGAGGCGTAAGGAATAAGATCTCTTCAGAGACTGAAAATACTGATATTAGTAATCATCGTATCGATGCCTTAGTCGATGCTTTTTTTGCGATCGCCTTAACACTATTAATACTTGACATTAAGACATTTCATGTGGAGTCAGATGCTGAACTGATTCAGAAACTCATTACCTTGCTCCCTAAGTTTTTTACTTACTTTCTGAGTTTTGCAATTCTAGGGCTACTGTGGTTTGAGCATCAAATGGTGTCCCATTATGTCGCACGATCCGATCGCACGCATATTTGGCTGAACCTACTTTTTTTGATGTCTATTTCCTTAATTCCTTTTTCAGCATCGTTGTTAGGCGAAAATCTTTCTCATCCCTCAGCTACTACCTTTTATGGTATTAACCTTTTTATTACAGGATTAATTCAATATTTTGATTGGGAGTATATAACTCGCAAAAATCGCTTAATCGATGAAACCCTGAATCGAAAATTAGTGCGCTCTATCCAAAAAACATTTTTGTTAGTGGCGCTAGGCTATGCGATCGGGATTGAAGCTTCGTTCTATAGCATTCCCGTGAGTATCGTGATTTATAGTTTAGCTATTTTCGCAGGTGCATTGAGAATGAACGCCATCTTTCATCAGTCTCATGAGTTTAATCAGCCAGAAGTAATTCTCACGAAGTAAAGAAGTGCAGCGCAGCGCGTGGCACTTCTTTTTTTATGCCTCAATAATGACGCGGACATTGCCGCGTTTTTTATTGACACGACAAGCGGTAGTATCGCCAGAACGCTCAAACTCTAGATCTAGTAAGGTTTGTCCAATTCGTAAGTTTTGAATTGATAGGCGATTGATCGAATTGAGTAAGCAGGGATCGAGAATTCTAAGTTGATTATTAGGCGCATCGGGGACAAAATTGACCATGACTGCAATTAATTGGAAGATGCTTCCCGTTGCCCAAGCTTGCGGTGAACAGGCGACAGGATATTGGACGGGAAAGCTAAATCCATCATGCTCATAGCCGCACAATAACTCAGGTGGACGGTGATAGGGTTGAGCGATCGTCATGTCGATTAAGCCTTGCGCGATTCTCAAGGATTGTTTGACGAGACTATGCGATCGCATCCCGATTGCAATCAGACTATTATCATGGGGCCAAACGGAACCAATGTGATAACCCATCGGATTGTAAGCGGGAGAAAGACTGCTCAACGTCCGAATTCCCCAACCATTGAACATATCAGGAGCATTTAAACGGGCGGCGACACTGATTGCCTTTTCATAATCGAAAATCCCTAAATTGAGGCAATGACCAGCATTAGAAGTAATACTATCAACCTGCTTACCTTTTCCATCTAAGGCGATCGCGCAATAGTCTTGATCGGGCATCCAAAAATCTTGATTGAAGCGTGATTTTAAATCTTGTGCCTGCGATCGCCAAAGTTCCGCCAGATCGAACAACTGTCTTTTTTCAGCCAACTCACTCATGCGGATTTT
This sequence comes from uncultured cyanobacterium, assembly GCA_903819605.1. Lineage (GTDB taxonomy): Bacteria > Cyanobacteriota > Cyanobacteriia > Pseudanabaenales > Pseudanabaenaceae > Pseudanabaena. The sequence continues at coordinate 3,759 of CAIJEA010000010.1, forward strand.
GGCAGCGTAGACATAGCCCTGCACTTCACATAAAGCGATCGCTCCCTCTGCGATATCTCCTTTACTATTGACGATGCAATTTTCGGAATCTTTCCAGCCCTGATTGAGCAAACCTTTTTCCGAAGAACGATGATAACGGAGATAGCCCGTTTCTTGGCAGTTGCGATCGATCCACGCCATCGCCGAGAGTGCGTTCGGCCATAGCTGATCTAAGGTGGGCTGATCCGCAGTCCAAGCATAATATTCTGCATAGAGCATTAACCAGAGAGGAGTTGCATCCACGGTTCCATAATAGGGAGTATGGGGAACTTCATGACAACGCGCCATCTCCCCCAGTCTGATTTCATGGAGGATTTTTCCCTTTTGCTCATCTTGCCATTCGTTATCAACTTTTCCTTGAAAGTAAGCTAAGAGGGACAGCGTATCACGGGCAATCGTGGGATCTAAAACCAAAGTTTGCGAAGCCGAAATGATTGAATCTCTTCCAAATAAAGTCGAAAACCAAGGCACTCCCGCCGAAAGGAAGTTATACTTTTCCGATGTCTGTCTGAGCAAATAAATATCCTGCACAGCGCGATCGATTACATGATTCAGAGATTTATTATCAGTTTGAATTTTAGTGATTTGCTCAGTCCAGAGTTTCTCTTCTAATAATTCCTCTGCTTTTGCCTGTGCAAAGGTTTCAGGGACACTAACTATCGAGGTCGGACAATTATTGGTAAATAAATGAATTCGATATCCGATCTTTCTCGATTCATGGGCGGCTAATTCTAAATGCCAGATGGCGGTATAGCCTTGAATCTCTTGGGGCTGAAAAGAGTCAAATTGAATTCGTGATTCCATTAAAGAACCATCTAATCCCTCATAGGCAAGCACAATTTCTTTAGGCAAAATTTCCACGGCTTTTAGTTCTTCATTCGGTATATAGCGAAGAAAATTGCCCCTTTTTTCTCGCTTAGATCCTCTCACTTCAAATAAATCCAGAAAATCAGCATCTAAGCTTAAACTGAGCGTAAAGCTTACGGGATGGGTATTGTAGTTGGTTACTTGTGTCTGTTCAAAAAAACCGCCTTTAATCACAATTTCCCGATGAATATCAATGCTTTCCGCTTTAATGTGACCACCATTTTTATCATCAATTTCTGGATTTGCACATAAAACTGTCATCGCAAAGCCTTTACGCGCCGTACTACTAAAGGATATTGGCGATCGCCCCTCAATTTGTAATTCTAGGCGACTGAGAAATCTGGTATCACGGCAGAACAACCCCATGCTGTCTTCAATACCACCAAGGCGGCAGTTAAGGTCAGAGATATTTCCCAAAGTGTCGGTAATCAGGAATAAATCATCATCTTTTAAGGTCAATGTGGCAATAGGATGCTCGCCGATGACGCAAACCCAAGGAGAAATTAGACTTTTATCAAGAGGAATGAATCTTCTTCCATTAATTTCAATTGTGTTGGGTTCAACTATGACTGCTTGAGTTAGGTCGGGCATGTTATTTGGGGATTATTTACTAAGATTTTTTCTTTGATTACGATGCAAATTCATAGCTAATCTTGGTGATTTTTCCTTTAAAATAGAGTTTAATACCTTCTGGATGCTCCCATCCCACTTCACCTTCTAAGGGAATCTGCATTCCATTGTGAACTTCGTATTCTCTAAAATTGCCGACCCAAGGCATAAACATCAATTTATCACCAACTACGCGATAACAACGGGCTTCAGCACGCATACTGGTAATTAATCCCTCAGCATCAAACTGAAACACCACCGAGGCAGTTGTTTTGCTATCGGTCAAAGTGGCGCGGCTAGAATGCTGATCGATCGCTTCCCAGACAACACCCTGACTAGGCAACAACGCTGTCGGATACCAAACTGCTTCTGCAAAGAAGCGCAATAATTCGCCTTGGTTTAATTCAGGGGTATTGTGCATTTTGGCAACTGTGAAAAGTCCAAGTAATGAGGCTTTTAGATCTCCTTCTCCTAATAGGTATGTATCATGAACAAATACCTTAACGAATGGAATCATTTGGATTTTTGCATCCCAATCAAAGCCTAGCCTTTGAGTAGTCACAATTTGAGTAGCCGTAAACTTATGCCATTTATTTTCTGTTTCATTCATATGAAACTGTCCATGCTGAGAGAGTTCGACCTTTGTGACGATCGCTTGTCTATCTTTAATTACGGCTTTAAAAAATCGCTGTACAGGTTCTGGCAAGCCTTCAATTTCTTTTTGATCGTAAACTTTGGTTTGAATTGCTTGTTGTCCATTTGTCAGTTTGACCCGTAATTTATTAGTCTCAGCCCACCAGCGATCGCTCCCGTACATCGTAACGATCGCTAACAAAGCGACGATCGAGATGATAATAATGACTATTGGTGGTAATTTCAGCAAATAGTTCATAGATAAACCTAAGGTAAATACAGCTAGTATGAGGACTATAAATCGCCATGTTTGGATGAATATCATTTTTTTCTAATTGCTCCCATGCCTTTCACAGATTCAGTAACTTTGGGATCGCCGATATATTCTATTGACCCTATACCTGATACTGATGCATCCAACTGCTCACTCACATTGACTACTGCACTACCGACACCTTTATTACGAACTGTAGCTTGTTTTGTTTTTAGATCTTTGCCGTCAAAGCTTCCGACTCCAGAAAGGTCGAGATCTAGTACATCAACATTTCCTGCGATCGCCACACTACCCACACCATCAAGCGAAACCGATAACCGTTTACCTTGAATATCTTTAACTTCAATACTGCCAACTGCTTTTGTATTCAATCTCTCTAAACTCTTAACTTCTACATCAAACTCGATAGGTTTGGTCGGATCGATGATTGAGAGGTTTGCGTTATTGATATACAAGGTTTGGTCAGATACATAACTCTCTAGAAATTGCAGGATATTATCTTGGGCATTGATCGTCAAAGACTCTTTGCCAGTTTGTCTTACTTTGAGCTTACCTACAGACTTAAAAGAAATAGATGAAAATGTAGCCACTTCTCTAGTTTCAGTTTTAAAGACTCCAGAACCTCTCATTCCAACTAAACTAAAAGTGCAGCCTGTAAATATAGTTAAAGATACTAAGAACAAAATCAAGCGGTATATCAACTTGTTTTTCATTGAATTACTCGCTTGGTAAACATGATGAATTGATATATTTCGTGAGTATCATAGTTCTTAATTTAGAATTTGGTAGATAGTAATGATAAAGATAATTATTAAAATCGATGTATAAATTAACATCGTGTACATAGATAACCAATTAGGAAGATAAATTGCAAAATTATCTTCTGTGGAATTTGAGTACTCTCGAGCAATCAAAGTCAATGGGCATTGGAGTTTAAAAGTTAGCAGGGTGAGTCCTTCTAGCGTTACTAATCCATAACCAATCCATAGCCAGATATCGATTTTGTTAGCGATCGCGGCATAAAGCATATAGAAAATCACAAAATTGAAGAATATCAAATCAGAGTGTGAATGACTTTAATGAATATTAATTTGGAGTTACTATCCATTTAATTTGTCTATAGTTTATGACAGGCGATCGCTTGATTTTCTGAATGAATTGATCTACGCCGATCTATTTATACTTGGCATCTTATAACTCCAAGCTTGTTCGTGCATAATAGATCGCGCCAGAACATGTCGATAGAGTTCACTCAACTGAATAGTGACACCAGTCCAACTAAAACGTTGATTTACATTTGCTGATGCTTGCTTCCGCATTTTCCTGACCCACAATTCATCAAACAAAATTCGATGAATACCATTAGCAAAAGCTTCTATATTCTTTGGCTCAACTAATAGCCCTGTTTCTTCAGGAATGATTGTAAACTTTAAACCCCCAACATTAGATGCAACCACTGGCACACCACATGCCATTGCCTCGATCGCTACTAATCCAAAGGGTTCGTAATGACTAGGAATCACGCACACATCAGCCGCAGTATAATAAAGCGGTAAAATATCATGCCCAATTCTACCTGCAAAAACCGTAGAATCCTTAAGTCCTAGCTTACCTACAATATTCTCAATCCTATTTCTTTCTGCACCATCAGGCATATTTACCGAACTACCTCCGACAATAATCAACTTAAGATTTTTGAGATCGTGGCTTTTGAGCAGGGCAAAGGCTCTTACTAAAGTCTCAATTCCTTTCCTTTCATCAAATCTACCGACATAGAGAATAACTTTTTCTTGGCTATCTAGTTTCAATTTAGCGCGAGCATGAACCTTTGAGGTTAAGCGAAAGTTAGTCGTATCCGTTCCGCAGGGAATAACTTCAATTTGACCGCGAGTAGAAACAAGCGATCGCAAAGTCTCTTGCTCCTGAGGACTAGTTGCCACAACGCAATTAGCGCGTTCTAAGATCTCTCGTTCTATTCTCAAGCGAGTATTTGCAACTTGAGGAATCTCCGCTAGAGATTGATATTTCACTGCTCCCAATGAATGATAAGTATGCACCAATTGGATGCCGCTAGTTTTCTGTAATTCCATTCCAGCCCAAGCCGATAGCCAATAATTAGTATGAATTAAGGGATAATTCATACCCTGAGTCCTTTGGAATGATTGAAATGAGTTCACAAACTCTGGCATATGCTCAAACAAGTTATCTCTAGAGATATAGGCTTCTGCACCTGCTTTGAGGCGGATCGTTCGACAATAGGGCGAATGCTGCACGATCGCATCATCACTAGCATGGACTTTGCGTGTAAACATATCCACCTGCCAACCCAATGCTGCAAGGGTTTCGCCCACATGACGCACATATACATTTTGTCCACCTGCTTCTTCACTTCCAACTTCCGCCGCAGGATCGGCATGATCGGAAATGAGGGCGATCGCTTGTCTATTCAAACTCAACATAATATTTTTCTCCTTTTAATAATATTCAGTCCCTCACCCCTAGCCCCTCTATGTACGTTTCAGCCC
>CAIJEA010000011.1 GCA_903819605.1 uncultured cyanobacterium
ACACCCAAATCGAGGTGCAATGTTTGAGCAAACAGTCGGCAACTGGTGTAGTCGCAAGCGACTATGTTAAACGCCGTAGCGTTACCTTCAAAATCCCACCCAAATTTGCGCCTAGTGATGGGGCGATCGTTAATGGTAATACCTATACCTTACCAGTGGGGCGGTACTGCTCCCCTTGGCTACGAGCCGATAATAACGCTGTTTATGAAGTGAAGATCGACCAAATCACCAAAAGCGGTGCAAAATACGATCAAGCCCTCAAATCCGAGTTTGTTGTTGGTAAAAATTAATGGTTGCTACTACAGGAATTACTGATGCAATTCATAGTTTGAATGATTTAAGCGATCGCTTAAATTTACGTCAAGCCGATAGCGATCGCTTTTTTAGTGAATGGCAAGAAGACTTGCTAGAACTAACGGAGATCGAGAAAGTAGGCGTTGCTAAGCTAAAACAACGCTATGACTATCAAAGATTAGATGGACTTTTATTAGAAGGCACAATTCAAGTAGCCGTGGTTTCACCACTTTTAGAATTAGCAGGATTTCTTGACGCTCCATATCGGATGTATTCACCCTATGGCATTACGTTAGAACTTGATGATTCTGAGGAAATACTGCGTGGCTTTATCGATATGCTTGTTATTCAAAAGAAACTATGGATTTTAGTAGTTGAGTCTAAGCGCACTAGTATTTCTGTATTAGCTGCCATCCCTCAATTATTAGCCTATATGTTGGCAAGTCCTAATGGTCAGAGTGACAAACCATCCTATGGTTTAGCCACTAATGGTGATGAATTCGTGTTTCTAAAAATGACCCATGATGATACGCCGCAATATGACGTATCGCGCACCTTTTCGTTATTTCCTAGACAACATGAATTGGGAAAAGTCTTACAAATTCTTAAGCGATTAGGTCAGATCGTTCAATAATAGTGAGATAGAGCGACGCAATGCTTGCGATAATTCTGGTTTTATTGCCCCTTCTGTGAGATTCTGGTAACAATACCGACCATGCATAATCTGCAAAAGTGCTTATGAGTTCGATTCGTGTTGTCCTGATTGAAGACCATGACCTAACCCGCATGGGCATGAAAATTGCGTTACAACAGCAAGGAGAGCTTGTCTTTGTTGGTGAAGCTGCTACGGGTGCGGAAGGTGTAGCAATGGTAAACAGCCAACAACCTGATGTGGCGATCGTGGATTTGGGCTTACCTGATATGGATGGCGTGGAAGTAACCCGCCAAATTAAGGCAGCAGCTACTGACGCAGGGCGAGCTACTAAAGTTTTGATTCTCACCCTCACCGATAGCCAAGAAACAGTATTAGCTGCCTTTGCCGCTGGTGCAGATTCCTACTGCATCAAGGATATTAGCTCAGAAAATCTCGTTCAAGCTCTGAAACTAACGGCTGAAGGTAACTCATGGATCGATCCTGCGATCGCTAGCATTGTATTGCAGCAGGTACGTCGCAGAGAGGCAACGGTGGAAATCGATGCCGCAGAAGCAGATTACAAACAAGTCCTTGAAGCCACACCACTGACCGAGCGTGAGTTGGAGGTCTTGTCTGAGATTGTTAATGGCAATAGTAATGCTGAGATTGCTGAGCGTCTTTACATCACCGTTGGGACAGTCAAAACCCATGTTCGGAATATTTTGAATAAGCTTTGCGCTGACGATCGCACACAGGCAGCAGTCCGAGCGCTTAGAGCAGGGCTAGTAAAGTAAAGTTTTTTAAAGGAGCGCACTTTGCCCCTTCCTTTAAAAAACTTTACTTTATTTAAACCAGACTAGTTTTATATAGAAATGAAAACTTTGCTTAGGATATAAAACCCAAATAAATAGAGGCGGCGCGAAGC
>CAIJEA010000012.1 GCA_903819605.1 uncultured cyanobacterium
ACCGAAAACCTTCGCAATCTGCGAGAAGACATTCTTAGTAAACATCCCAACGCGGTCATGCTCTATCCCCTCATCCTCGAAGACCGCCTCGAACTAATTCTGATTACCGCCAAAACACCACCGATCCGCCGCACCATCAAAATCAAACGCGAAGACCTCAATCAAGAGATTTACGAATTTCGAGTTGGACTGAAAGACAGAACTTCTGATGATGTCAAAAAACCTGCTCAGCAACTGCATAAATGGCTAATTGCTCCCTTTGCATCAGAACTAGAACAACTGAAAATTGATACGATTATCTATGCTCCCGATGGACAACTACGCTATATCCCTCTCGCATCTCTCTACGATGGCAAACAATGGCTAGTCGAAAAGTATCGCGTTAACAACATCACTGCTGCCTCTCTGACTAAGTTTAATAAACCACCGATCTCCAAACCACATATTTTTGCAGGAGCCTATGGAAACATAAATAAAGCAGGATTTGACAGATTACCAGCCACCTTGAACGAAGTCAAAAAAATTGCCGATCGCTTCCCCAACACTGCTACGTTTATCGAAACAGCCTTCACCAAAAACGTCACCGAAAACAACTCTAACTCCTACACCATCTTACACCTAGCCACACACGGACAACTCTCTAATGGCAACGCCGAAGATTCTTTCATTCTGTTTGGCGATGGCACAAAAGCTACAATTTCCGACATCAAAGAATGGACATTAAAAAATGTCGATCTAGTCGTTTTGAGCGCCTGTCAGACAGGCTTGGGGAGAACTTTAGGCAGTGGTGTCGAGATTCTGGGATTAGGCTATCAAATGCAAGCCGCAGGAACGAGAGTAGCGATCGCCTCTCTCTGGAAAGTCGATGATGCGGGTACGCAAGCGCTAATGGATGCATTTTATGGCGAACTGCAAAAAGGCGATGTTCCCATTGCGGAAGCATTACGCCGCGCCCAAGTTTCTCTCATCAAATCGCCAAATTACAATCATCCTAATTATTGGTCGGCTTTTTTTGCGATCGGCAATGGGTTATAAAATAAAAAGTGTTATGGGAGGTGCTTAGAACCTCCCATAACTTAAAAAGGTAAAGGGAAAAATACATGGTCATCGCAGCAGCAGAACCCCATAGCCTAGAAACATTTTTAGAATTACCTGAAACTAAACCCGCTTCAGAATTTATCAACAACAAAATCAGTCGAAAACCAATACCACAGGGTAAACATAGTCTATTACAAGGCGCACTTTGCGAAGCTATCAACCAAGTAGTTAAACTTTCTAAGACAGCCTATGCTTTCCCTGAATTGCTTTGTACTTTTGGCGGCGCTTCAATTGTTCCTGATATTGCTGTATTTCGTTGGGAGCGTATTCCCCTCGATCCTGATGGAAAGATAGCAAATAAATTTTTGTCCTATCCTGATTGGACAATTGAAATTCTTTCACCTAGACAAAACCTCAACAAGGTTTTAGCAAATATATTGCACTGCATCGAAAATGGTACTGAATTAGGATGGATGCTCGATCCTGACAAACAGAATATTTTTGTCATATCTAGCGATCGCCGTATTCATATGTTTAAAGCACAACAGTCTGTACCTGTTCTTAGTGGAATTGACTTAACTTTGACAGTTACACAGATGTTTGATTGGCTTAGTTTTTAAACATCAAGCACAGATATTTTTGGCGATCGCCTAACTAGGACAATTCAAAAATCTAAAAAGCAAGGTGATGCGAAGCATCACCTTGCTTTTTAGATTTTTGAGTAATTAAGTTACTGTCGATTGAGTTAATTCAGAATTTGTGAGTTGCCGATCGCTCTGAAACCCATTACTAACTAAAACTAATGTGGTTGAAGAATTTTGCTCGAAGCCAATATGTTCGTAAAATTGCTGCTGATGTGTAGTCATTAAGTAGACACGTTCGACATCGCAAACATGAGGATGTGCTAGTACAGTTTGTACTAACTTCCTACCCAAACCCGCACCTCTATAGTTGGGATCGATTACTACATCCCAGATTGTGGCTCGATAAATGCCGTCACTAGTAGCACGAGCATGTCCAATCAAGCTCTTACCATCCCACACAGTCACCACAGGTTTAGAGTTAGCAATGGCGATCGCCAAGCCTGCGAGGGTTCGCTCCTTTGCCCAAAAAGCCCCAACTTTCAACAATCCTTGTAATTGTTCGAGATCGACCTCTTCGTGGCGATCGCTAAAGCGAATGTGGCGATGATCCATATGCTTGCCTTCCCGCATCTATTAACCCATTACTTATTAGGTTGACATATTGCCGATTATGCCAATGTATCTGTTTTTGCTACAGCCAGAAAATTGCGAAAAACACTTAAAAAAGATAAAGGGCGCGAAGCGCCCTTTATCTTTTATTTAGCTTGCCAAGGTTCAGGTAGGTAGACTTTCTTCGCTAACCCAACAGCCTGTAGAAGATTAATAACTCCCCAAGTTGGATCGATTTCCCACCATTTCAACCCAGAGCGTGCAGACTTAGGAAAAGCATGGTGATTGTTATGCCAGCCTTCGCCGTAGGTCAAAATTGCTGCCCACCAAAGGTTAGTCGAATGGTCAGGGGTCTCAGCAAAATTCTTGTAACCCCATTTGTGGCAAGCCGAGTTAATCAACCAAGTGCTATGCCATAGAGCTACGGAGCGTACTGCCATGCCATAAACCAAGAAAGACATACCCAGACCGGAGAATGCAGTTTCGCCAATTATGTAAAGTAATATTGCGAGTGGCACTTGCAATAGCAGGAAGTAAACATCTAAAAATTTGTAGTAAGAATCGTTAGCCAGATCGGGAGCGAATTTACTGTAGTTAGATCGCTGAAAATGCTCAGGTTTAGAGTACATAATCCACATCATGTGACTCCACCAAAACCCTTTATTTGCAGAGTAGGGATCTTTCTGATTGTCTTCTGTAAAACCGTGATGCTGGCGATGTCCGCCCACCCAAAATACTGGACCGCCTTGCAGTGCCAATGCACCAACCGTGGCAATAATGTATTCCAACCACTGAGGCACTTGAAAGCTCCGATGGCTAAGTAGTCGGTGATATCCTAAGGTGATGCCGATGCTGCCAAATAACCAATGTAAGAAAACTGTAAGAATTACAGCTTGCCATGAAAAGTAAAAAGGGGCAGCTAAGGCAGCAATATGAAAAGCACTGAAGAAGGCGACATTTGTCCAGTTCAGTTTCAGTTCAGTTGAGATGGCTTCAGTAGTGGCGGTCATGAAATAACAACTTAATGGGTGGTGAGGAGATGCAAGTATCACTTACAGTTATGTTAAGTCTAACTGTTTTTTAAGCAATAATGCAAGTAGCACTTGCAAATTATCTCAATGGTACATACTTCCATGTCTGTATCTCGTATTCCTACTCGTCAACGTATTGTTAATACAGCGTTAGAGTTGTTTGCCAGTAAAGGAATCACCGAGACAACTACGCGCCAAATCGCTGACTTCGCGCAGGTCAATGAAGTAACGTTATTTCGCCATTTTGGAAATAAACATGGTTTACTGTTAGCGGTATTGCAGGAATGTCTGCAAAAATATTTGGTATTGGCTCAAGTGGGAGAGTCACTGATGGTGTCTGATATGTCTACTCAGAGCGATCTACGCAGATTTCTGAAATACTACATTCAAAGTTCGTTGCGGGCTCTCGAAAGTGTGCCTGAGTTGATGCGATCGCTAGTAGGTGAGGCGGGACAATATCCCATTGAAAGCCGTCAAGCGCTTGCCCAAGGCATTAATCAGGTCAATCAAACGATCGCAACAGCAATCCATGATGTGTTGCTTAATTCACGTCTGCAATATTCTTTGCCGCCGATCAAGTTAGCTAACTTATTAAATACTTGTATCTTGGGCTATGCCGTGATCACTTTAACCAGTGATGTCCAAGCAATTTGGAGCGATCGCGATGAGTTTATTAGTACCCTTGTCGATATGTTTGTACAGGAAGTTAGTCCACTCACTCAAGCCCACCCAATTATCGATATTCCTGCGGAGACGGTTCGAGAGATTCTTTTGCAAGCTAAAAAATGTGGAGCCAAGGACTACGCGATCGCATATTTACTATTTGGCTCAGGGATTACAGCGATCAATATTATTCAGTTGCGTTTAAAAGACTACCAGCAGCAGGCTAATCATGGAATTTTACTCACGAGAGATGCCGCTGGGACGGGACGTTCAGTTCCCCTAAATCAAAAAATTCTCGGTCATCGCTATGGCTCAGCAACCAATAATCCTCTTAGTAACTATCTCAAAGCCCGTAAAAACGAGATCAAGAATGATCTAAAAGACCTCAAAGACGATGTTGAGACCATGTTTATCAGTGGCGATCGCAAACCCCTATCTTTAGAAGAAATAGAGCAACTTTGGGAGCGGTGGACTCAGCCCTTTCGCAATCTTGATGGTTCACCATTAATAATCGATCAAGCTCGGCATACTTGGTGCCTAGAAATGTTGTCTCGCGGAATTGATGCTGATAGTTTTTGTATTATTAGTGGCATCAAACCCAAAGAGTTACAGGCTTATCAAATCCGTCTAAATGAAAAATTAGCAATCGATAAAGCGATCGCTCTTGATTCCTAATGCACAGCGCTGTGCGCTGTCATACAACGCAGAGAAATTTTTGAAAGTGCTGCTTTGGGGCACTTTCAAAAATTTCTCTGCACCTTTAAGTTAAGCAAGGTACTATACATAAACCAGCAATCTCCGTACTACATAAAACCCCAAAGAGAAATGTGGTACTTAGCACCGCTTTTCTCTTTGGGGTTTTATTAACCGCTCTGGCGGTTTTTACAATAAAAATTGTTGGTTTTATTTTAGGTATTCTCACCAAGTTAATTATCTTAGTGTATAATTCGGGCGTTCTATGTGCTCGATTTTGGGTATATACGATCAGTTATTTGTGCGTTGGATACGGAGCATCTTTTTTGAGAGGCAAACAGGTTGGCATTATCGGCGTTCAGATCGGCATTTCCAATTGAAGTTTTGGGTAGAAAAGCAAAGTGAGAGTTCCCCTAGACTGTTACCGCATTCTTGGTCTAACACACCTATCAGGGCTAGAAAAAGTTCATCAAGCCCATCGCGATCGCCTGCTTTCTATGCCAAGGCGAGAATATTCTGATGCCGCGATTGCCTCTCGCAAGCGCATTATTGATAAGGCTTATGAAGTTTTAATCGAACGCGATCAACCTAGTGTTGCAGCTACTGCGACATTGGATGAACCAGTCAGCGATCGCCCAGTCGCAAAGTTGCCACCTCAAATAGAAGCTGACGAAAAAGACTTCGCAGGACTATTACTAATCTTGTACGAACTCGGTGAGTCCGAGAAAGTCTTATCCCTTGCTAAACCCTATTACGATCCAGAAGAAGCAGAGCATCAATCCGCCCGCATCTCTCCTCACGATCCCGATCTGCTACTTTCTGTATCTTTGTCTTTCTTAGATTTAGGTCGCGAATATTGGAAGCAAGGACAATATGAATCAGCAGCCTCCTCTCTCGAAGCTGCTCAAGAAATTTTATTGCGCGAAGGATTATTTCTCAGTATTCGTAGTGAAATCCAAGCCGATCTATTTCGACTCCGCCCCTATCGCATCCTCGAATTGTTGGCATCTCCTGACAATCATACTAACGAACATCTCAAAGGTATGTCGCTTTTGCAAGAAATGCTTGATGCTCGTCGCGGTATTGATGGATCGGGTAATGACTACTCCAGCTTAGGTATTGATGACTTTTTGCGGTTTATTCAGCAATTACGCAGCTACATGACAGCGATCGAGCAGCAAACATTGTTTGAAGAAGAAGCACGTCGTCCCTCTTCTGTTGCTACTTATTTAGCCGTTTATTCCTTAATCGCTCGCGGATTTTCGCAACGCCAACCCGCATTGATTCGCCGTGCCAAGGGCTTGCTAGTTAAGCTCAGCGCTAAGCAAGATATATATCTAGAAAAAGCTGTCTGTGCTTTGTTGCTAGGACAAACAGAAGAAGCAAGTGCAGCGATCGATAACAGTGCTGAAGAAGATCAAATAGCATTTATTCGTCAAAATTCTGAAGGTGCGCCAGATTTGTTGCCTGGACTATGCCTTTATAGCGAACGCTGGCTCCAAGAAGAAGTGTATCCACATTTCCGCGATCTCATGAGTCAAATCGTATCGCTTAAGGATTACTTTGCTGATGAACAGGTGCAGGCATATTTAGAAGAACTACCCAATACTGGTGCATTGTCATCAGACTGGACATCGCCTGTAAGTGTCGATCGCTTAGGTATAAGTTCACCTTTAGATGATGCCCCATCTGTAAAGCGAGATCTGGAAACTAGTGTTAGTAGCGATCCAAGGCTCTCGACCTATACACCTGAAACACCCAATCGTTTTCAGCGTTCTAGTACTCCTGTTCTCGATCGACCTTCCTATATAGCCAATGGCAGTGCGCCTAATATTACGCGAGATCTGCCTAAGTCTCGTCGGAGCAGAAATGTGCCTCCTGTAAAAAATTCAGGAAAAAATATTAATGAGAGTGTCAAAGAAGTCAAACGGATTAATCAGGCTCCAGTTCATTTATCCCAACCAAAACGCAAATTTAATCTTGGTCGTTTAGTTGCCGTAGTTGTTTTAGCGATCGCGTTAATTGGTGGTTCTCTATGGCTAGTTGTTTGGGCATTTCGCTCATTAAGCGGCGCATCGCGCACCGAAGCATTTGTACCACTAGAAAAACCAATTGCCTCCTTAGTCGAAGCAACTAAAGCCACAAACAGTTCTGTGGCTATTGCTCAACCAGGACCATTGGATAAAGAAACTGCTACTAAAGTGATCGAATCATGGCAATTAACTAAAGCCAAAGCACTCGGTAAGACCTACGAAGACAATCTGCTAGACGAAATTCTAGCTGAACCTGCTTTGAGCGATTGGAAGGGAAGGGCAAAGGATCTGAAAGCTAGCAATTCCTATTTACAATACCAAGTAAAATCCAGTGATGTCGATCAAGTTACCCCTGATGGTGATAGTAAAGCGAAAGTAGTCGCGAAGATTTCAGAGACTCGTAATTTCTTTAACAATGGCGAACTTGATCGCGGTGCATCAAAAGAGGACTCTAGCTATACCGTTGAATATGATTTGGTCAAAAAAGACAACAGGTGGCTAATTAGCGAAATGTTAGTCTTCTAAAAAAAGATTGCGCTTCGCGCAATCTTTTTTATTTGTAAAGAAAGGCGGCGAGAAGCGCCGCCTTTCTCTTTTATGAGTTTAAAAATCTTCGGGCGGGATATCATCATCGTCTTCAGGCTCAATTTCTTCAGGCACGACTTTAGTTGCTGAAACTGCGACACCTGCGGATAATTTCTCGCGAACCTGTCTTTCCACATCTTGAGCAAATTCTGGTTTGTCTTCCATGTATTTGATCGTGTTGTCTCGACCCTGCCCGATGTTGTCACCTTGGTAGCTATACCATGCGCCCTTCCGAACAATAATGCTCATTTCTTCAGCAAGGTCTACGAGACAGCCAACGGTAGAAATACCCTTACCAAAGATAATGTCAAATTCGGCAATACGGAAAGGTGGGGCAACTTTATTCTTGGCAACTTTGACCTTAGCCCGAATACCATATTCCTCTGTGCCTTTTTTGAGGGTTTGAATACGACGAATATCCAGACGTACTGAGGCATAGAATTTTAAAGCAGTTCCCCCTGTGGTGGTTTCAGGGCTACCGTAGGATACGCCGATTTTTTGGCGTAACTGATTTAAGAAAATGACAATGCAATTAGACCTGCCAACATTTGCAGTGATTTTACGGAGTGCTTGACTCATTAAACGGGCTTGCAAACCAACATGGGATGCCCCCATTTCACCTTCAATTTCAGCGCGGGGGACAAGGGCTGCTACGGAGTCGATCGCAATAATATCAACTGCCATCGATCGCACGAGATTATCGACTATTTCTAAAGCCATTTCGCCAGAGTCGGGCTGGGAAATCAGCAAGTTATCAATATCAACGCCCACACTGGCAGCATAGGTGGGATCGAGAGCATGTTCAGCATCGACGAAGGCGGCGATACCACCGCGTTTTTGGACTTCGGCGATCGCATGGAGTACTAAGGTCGTTTTCCCTGAGCTTTCTGGTCCATATACTTCGATTACCCGACCTTTGGGCAAACCGCCACCAAGGGCAAGATCGAGGGGTAAGGCTCCGCTAGGAATTGTTTCTACACGCATATTGGTAGCATCACCGAGACGCATGATCGAGCCTTTGCCATGATCCTTCTCGATTTTTTGCATGATTGCATCGAGTGCCTTCTTTTTCTCAGGGCTGATGCCAGCCTTAGCTACTTGAGCGATCGGAGTAGTTTTAGTAACTTGGCTATTTGCCGCCGCAGAGGAATTTTTCGCCATTGCCGTTTGAGGTTTAGTTCGTCTAATACGTCTGACTCATTATGACACTAAGCTCCTTATTTTGAGGTATTAAAATTATACTGATATTTAGACGATTACCTTGTCCTCATTATGATTTAGATATTTGTACTAAAATTTGTAATAAAAAATGCAACATTTGTACTATCTCTTGCTCTTCATATTAAGTTTAGTGCACATCCTTATCTTCAACCAAGTGGACATTCCATTCCTTTCTCCTTGACTCCGCCTCTACATTTTACATCTCACGTCTTATAGCAGTTTTCATTTTGCCTACGGCAAAATGAAAACTCAAAACCCTTACTGAGATTGATTTTTTGTTTTCAAATGAGTACGCACTCATTTGAAAATTGCTATAGCTGACCAG
>CAIJEA010000013.1 GCA_903819605.1 uncultured cyanobacterium
GCTTCGCGCCGCCACTCATCTTCTGGGTTTTGGTTTATACTGTCTAACTCTTTTTTTTGCTATAAGACCTTCGGTCGAATTAAAAAAATAGATCGTAATCTACTCCGCCCGCGCAGTGGTCGAAGCAAGCTTTTGGGTTTTATATTTAATTACGCCTAAAAATTTAGGTGATTAGTCTAGTATCAAAATTGTGCTTTTTCAAACGTTACCACCACCAATTTTATCGAACCAGCCTCTGACGGCTCTTGCACCAATGCAAGATGTGACCGATCTTGCCTTTATGCAAATGCTAAGCGCCTATGGTTGCCCCGACTATTACGTGACTGAATATTTTCGAGTCTATGCCAATTCCCATATCGATAAGAAAATTCTTAAGTCAATCACCTTAAATACGACGGGTAGACCTGTATTTGCTCAAATAATTGGCGAGAGCATTCCTGATATGCTGCGAATAGTCAAGCAGCTTACTAATTATCCGATCGCAGGGATCGATCTAAATTTAGGCTGTCCTGCGCCGCGTGTTTATCGCAAAAATGTTGGTGGGGGACTATTGCGCGAGCCTGAAACGATTGAGCGGATTTTTGATGCATTGCGATCGCAAATCTCAGGATTATTTACCGTGAAAATGCGTGTGGGATTTGACTCCCTTGATAATTTCGATCGGCTACTGCAATTAATTAATCAATATCAAATCGATCTGCTTAGTCTGCATGGCAGAACTGTGAAAGAGTTATATCGTGGTGAAGTCCATTACGACTTGATTCGTCATGCAGTACAAACGCTCAAATGTCCTGTGCTAGCTAATGGCAATATCACCTCCCATCTCAAGGCGGAAGCCGTTTTGAGAGAGACAGGGGCGGCAGGAGTGATGATTGGGCGATCTGCAATTCGCAATCCTTGGATTTTTCAACAAATACGAGAGCACTTTGCTGGAAAACCTGTTACTGGGATTAGTCTTGCGGATGTTTACGGTTATATTCAGCATCTATATACAATTACCTATCAAGAAGATCTTAGGGAAAAATCTCACATTAACTGCTTAAAAAAATTTCTCAACTTTATCGGGACTGGCATCGATCCTGAAGGAAAATTTTTAGCAGAAATGCGATTGGTCCAGTCAAAGCAGGAGCTTTTTGATTTGTGCGATCGCTATTTACTAGCCGATCCCGATCTTCCCTTTGCGATCGAGCCTTACGAAAATCTTGTCGCACGCCCTAGTTGTGAATCTGAGACTTAAAATGATGAAAAATATTCAGCAACAAAAACGTTTTTGGATTAGCACTTTAATTAGTTTTGGTCTAGCGATTTTTGGTAGCTTGACAGTTTGTAATTTACCTGTGCTGGCAAGCGATCGCTCATTCGTGAATGTATCGTTGGACTTTATTAACGAATATCGATTACCCCAACAAAAATTTGAGAATACTCCAGTCGGTGGATTATCAGGATTAGCATACGATCGCTTTGAAGATATCTTTTACGCAATTTCTGACGATCGCAGCGAATTCGCGCCTGCAAGGTTTTATGCTCTCAAGCTGAATTTTGCCAAACAGAAAGAGCAGCCTAATCTTGAGAATGTAGAAGTTATTGGCGTAACTTTTTTAAAGGATAAAACAGGCAATACCTATGCTAAAGGTGAAGTTGATACTGAAGGAATTGCGCTAACAGGCGATCGGACTATTTTGATTTCTAGCGAAGGAGTTACAAGAAAAAGAGTTCCACCATTTATCGATGAATTCGATCTGCTTTCAGGCAAATGGTTAAGAAGTCTACCAATTCCATCGCGTTATTTATTTGAGCCAGACATAGATAAGCCAAATACTACTAAAAAAGAGCTTCTCAAAAAAGAACCGCAGGGAATCCGAGATAATCTAGGCTTTGAGTCACTTGCAGTAGTTCGAGATTCCATTGGCGATCCCTATCGAGTGTTTACAATTACTGAGAGCGCTCTAGCTCAGGACACTCAACCCGACGATCAACCAGCCGAAGCTCGATTTCTGCATTATCTCGTTGGTAATATTGCACCTCTGATTGTGGCTGAACATCGTTATCCTGTTGAAGTCATGACTCCTCCAGTGACACAAATAGGTGTTAACGAAATTGTTGCGATCGATCGTGGTGGTCACTTTCTCACGCTTGAGCGCTCCAACGGTTCGGCAGGATTGAGTGCTAAAATCTGGCAAATCGCTACAGGTAGTGCAACTGATACTTCTACAATTAAAAGTTTTCGGGTGAGTCCTAATGTGCGATCGATTCGGAAGAAGTTAGTCTTGGATTTGGCAACCCTTGGCATTAAGTTAGATAATTTGGAAGGCATGGCGATCGGACCACGTTTAGCAGATGGTTCGCAAAGTCTTATTTTAGTGAGTGATGATAACTTCAGCGATCGCCAATTTACCCAATTCTTACTATTTCGACTAAAGCGCTGAAGTCCAGAAATTGTAGGGTTTTACAGCTAGCTATTACCGCGCAATACCAAATAAATAGATGCGGTGCAAAGTACCGCATCTATTTATTTCGACTTTATGTCCTAAGCAAAACTTGTATAGCTATATATTTAAATTTTTATGCGTTCCTTCAGTTCCGCAATAGAAGCTAACCAACCTTCGTAATCTTTACTTTCCTCCCATAATTCATTCAACTCAGATTTCTCAGCAAGAATGCGATCGATTACTAAATGAGCTTTCTGTGCTAAAGCCGTTGATGGTTGAAGCTTATTTTTCTCAACCCAGTTATCAACATTTTCAGAATAAGAACTTCGTTTACCCCAATTACCTTGCAGCCGAGCAATAACCTTGATCGCGGCGATCGCCGAAGCTGCTTCAGGTGCTTCAACGTATTCATTACCAGAATCAAGCACTGCATCTAAGGTGGCTTCGACTAATGAAAGGTCATTGACTTTTTCGAGTTCAAATGCCCAGTCACAAGCATCATCATTACCAAAAGAATCGATCGCCCAAGCGCCCATAACTTTCTCCTAAACGTAAGTTGTCTCAATGGGTTTTGATAAATTCTAACAGCGATCGCTCTATTTCTTTGAGTGTTACAGGCTTACTGATGTAATCATTCATCCCTGCATCTAAGCATAATTGACGATCTTCTGGTAAAGAATCAGCAGTTAAAGCAATAATCCAAGGTTTGTTCTGAGATAATGAACTTTCACGAATCATTTGGGTCGCTGTGATTCCATCCATTAGAGGCATTTGGATATCCATATATACTATGTCATATTCCTGATTAGACAAAGCATTCAGGCATTCTTGACCATTGGCAACCATGTCAGCCTGACACCCCAATCTTCCAAGCATAAGTTGAGTTATTTTTTGGTTGAAAATATTATCTTCGACAATCAAGATTTTGAGCGATCGCCTATCCGTTTTAATGTCAAAATCTATTTCTGACAAAGATTCTGACTGCTTGATCGACTGAACTCGATTGGCTAGAGCTAGGGCGATCGCAAAGTGAAAAGTCGCTCCATTTGTTTGGTCATCAGATTGGTCGTTAGAGTATCCCATAACCCAGTCCGAGGGAGGATTTCCTGCGACATTACCTAGACTCTCAACCCAAATTGTACCGCCCATTAACTCAATGAGACGTTTACAAATTGCTAATCCTAGACCAGTACCGCCAAATTTACGATTAATTGAAGCATCAGCTTGGGTAAAAGGTTGAAATAACTTACCTATGCTATTGCTGTCAATACCAATACCCGTATCAGAGATCGAGCATCTAAATTCGTAAAAATTAGATTCAATAAATTTGCCATTAACTACAATTGAAATATCTCCTTGATTGGTAAACTTGATAGCATTCCCAATTAAGTTAATAAATATTTGTCGTATCCGCGATCTATCGCCTATAACCCTTGTCGGGATATCAGCATTAAAATGGCATTGAAGGTTAATATTCTTGCCAGTAGCCTGTTTGCGTAAGAGATTGCAAGCGGAATTCAAAATATCAGTAAAACTAATTTCTTTCGCTTCTATCTGTAATTTACCAGATTCGATTTTCGAGATATCGAGAATATCATTAATCACCGTTAATAGTAAATCACCGCTATCTAATATGGTTTGGACAAAATCTTTTTGCTCATCATTTAGATCTGTATCTGTAAGTAACTGAGCCATGCCAAGTACTGCATTCATCGGTGTGCGAATTTCATGACTCATGTTGGCAAGAAACTCACCCTTAGCAATATTTGCGGCTTCGGCTAATTCTTTTGCTTGTTCTAATTCAATTTCTGCTTGCCTACGTTCCTCTAGTTCTATTTGCAATTGTTGATAGAGAGTGGCTTGTTGAATGGCGATCGCTAGTTGATTAGAGATTGTCTGAGCCAGATCGATCTCATATTCTTCCCAAAGAGCAATTTTATGAGATTTACGTAAACTTAGACTTCCCCATACTTTTTCATTTACAACGATCGGGATTAGTAACCAAGCCCCTGTAGCCGTTTTGGCTAATTCTTGATTGATGTCATCTGCAATTTCATCAGAATCAACAATTTCAACAATTTCCATAGCCTTAAGTTTTTCGGCAAAGGGATTGCCTTCATCAGGAATTTCCAGTTCTAGATTGTCGGAAGCTTCGGGAATATTTCTCAAGACAGCAATATGTTTCCATACTTTGCGATCGGCAATATATTGCACAATTGCGACCTGTTGTAAGTTTAATAAACTAGCGATCGCCTGAGTTGCTGAGTCAAATATAACTTGTAAATCTAAAGATTTCCGAATTGTTTGGATAAACTGATTGAGCATTTGCTCGCGCTTTACCTTTTGGCGCAAAATCTCTTCGTCGAGCTTACGTTGTGTAATATCTCGACAGATACAGAATTGAACGACATCACCATCCCATTCAACAGAATTAGCGCTAATTTCAACTTGGCAAATTGAGCCATCTTTCTTTCTATACTTAGTCTCAAACTTTACCCTTTTACCCCGCTGAAATTCGTGAATTCCTCTTTGTAGCTCTTCTCTAGTCCATCGTACATCTATATCATAGATACTAAGGTGGATTATCTCTTCTAGACTAAATCCTAGCAGTAGCGCAAAACTTGGATTTGACTCAATAATATTACCTTCACTATCTAAAGCGAAAATTCCGTCAAAAGACGAATCTACAAGGGTCTTATTACGGAGAAACTCATTCTCTAGAGCTATTTCCATTTGTTTGCGCTCGCTAATGTCAAACATCACCCCAACCATGCGAACAGCGTTACCTAAGTCGTCATAGATCCCCTTACCCTTAGTCAAAACCCAATGAATATCGCCCTGCGGATGGATAACTCGATATTCTACTTCTAGTAAAGTATGATTTTGCAGAGCTTGTTGGAACGCAGCTTCTACCCAGTCTAAGTCATCAGGATGGACGCGATCGCGCCATGTTAAATAATTATCTTCGGACTGAAATGGGTCTAGTCCCATCAGTCTAAAGTGATTATCGTTCCAATTTGCGTTCCCAGTTGCTGTTTCAAAATCCCAACAGCCAATCTGATTTAGATCGATCGCTAGACGGCGCTGTTCTTCACTTTTTTGTAACGCTTCTATTAACTGACTTTGGGTAAGGGCAATTGCTACTTGATTTGCAAGCTGTTGAAGTAACTCGATCTCAAAGTCAGTCCATTTTCTGGGGCGATCGCACTGGTTGACAATTAGCAAACCCCATAACTTCTCAGACTGCAAAATCGGAATTACAACATCAGCTTTAATATTAAACTGACACAAATATTCTGCATGGAGAGCACTAATCTCGGCTGTATCAATATTATCAATCTTACTAAATTTGCCATTACAATAATGGTCAAAATCATCATTACTCAAAGAAGGACATGGCTTGTTTGAGATCTTTTCGATAATTGATTCAACTTGAATATTTACAGCTTCTTTAAGGAATATGCTTGTCCGATCGGGTAGGATTTGAGAAATTAATGCTCGATCTACTTGGAGAATCTTTTGGATCTCTGTAACGGTCGTTTGCAAAATTTCTTCTATTCTTAAAGACTGTCGAATTTTAAGCGAGACTTCAGCTAGGAGTTGAGATTGCTGATATTGAAGTTGCAGTTCTATTTCGGCATATTTACGATCGCTGATCTCTGTAACAACTCCATACCAAGCCACATCTCCATTCTCTCGCCGTTCAGGACGCAAATTAGCTTTTAACCATTTGATTTTGCCAGATGGTGTAATAATTCTCCATTCATTGCGAAAGGTGGAAAAAGCCTCAAGGCTTAATCCAAAGGCTTCCCAAAGATCGGCAATATCATCAGGATGAATCTGATCGAAGCAGAGTTGGGGATTAGTGAGGATCCGATCAACTTTTATCTCGTTGATTTCCTCAAATGCTGAACTCATATATTCAAAACAAGATGAGCCATCAGCTTTTTGGACAAAAATCTGGATCATGCCAGGTGATGACTTGGCTATGCTTTGAAATCTCGCCTCACTTGCCCGAAGTTCTTCTTCGATTTGTCGATGTTCACTGATATCACGAACAACTACAATCACCGCATCTTCTCGTACAGGGACAACTCGAACTTCTTGATACCTAGGGGAATGATTCATCCCAAAGGATTGTCTTATAGTCTGGCTCTCTCCAGTAGAGATTGCCTTCTGAATTGCTTGAAGCTGGCTTAAAGCAATTTCTGCTGGCAATAGCTCCATAATATGCTTGCCTATAGGATCAATATGGGAAGGGATCAGATCGCAAAAGAGATTATTTCTATTTGATTCAATATAAATACCACCTACACTGATTAAATTGACGATATCGGGAATAGCATTCAAAATATAACGTAATTTATGTTCGCTAGCCTGAAGTTCAGCCGTACGTTCTTGGACTTGTCGCTCTAGGCAGTTATTGAGATTTTGCTGATTTTGATATATTTCTGCTTGTTGGATAGCAATCTCTAACTGTACGGAAAACTGTTGAAGCAACTGAATCTCTTCATCTTCCCAAATACGGGGAACTGAGCATTGATGGACAGCTAATAATCCCCATACAAGCTGGTTACTTGCATTTGAATTATTACTTAGAGAATTAGATAAGAGAATTGGCACTACGACATTGGCTCGAATCTGGAATTTCTCCAACACCTGTAAATGACTTTCAGGAAAATTAGCTAGATATACATCAGAAGAGATCGCGATCTTTCCTTTTTGATATTCTGCTATTTGTGATTCTGAAATATTAAAGCAGGTTTCATTAGTTACAGGATTTACGCGGGATTCCCCAAGTGACTGAGACATAATCCGTAAATTCAAGTCTTCGCTGAATTTATAAATAATTGTGCGATCGGCTTTGAGGAATTTACGGATTTCTTGGACGATCGCTTGGCAGATATCTTCTAAATTTAGAAATTGACGAATATTGACAGCAATTTGAGAAACAAGTGCTTCGCGTCGCTGCGATCGCTTTAATTTACGGTTTAGAGCTATGCGATCTAGCAAACTATGGATACTCTGAAGCAGGGAAAATTCGGTAATATCACTTTTGACTAGATAATCAAACGCCCCTAACTTCATTGCATTGACGGCAATTCTTTCATCTCCATGTCTAGCCAGCATGATTACTGGTAGTTTGGGATCGAGGATTTCCTTGCCATTATTTCCTTGGATATTTGCTCGGATTGTCTCTAAAAATTCCAACCCATTGCCATTAGTCAAATTAAAACCTATTAAGGTTACATCAGGCTTTTGCGATCGCCATAGATCTATTGCTTCACGAATTGACTGTATTTCTAGGATGCTATAACTATTGTCGGGATCATTCTGAAGATGTCGAATATATAATTCGCGATCGCTTTCACAATCATCAACAATCAAAATAGTTTTAGCGTCTGACATATCTTGAGACAAAAGTTGATTGAATTTGATTGAAATTAAGTTTTACGACGAATCTTTTAATTATTGAGAGGTTAGTGAGGTTTAACAGTATAGCTATCAAGTATTTCACGTCCTTTTCGGGTTAAAGTTTCTGGACCTTCTAGCATTAATAAATACTGCCCACGGTCTAAACAACCTCGACACGAAATTGACA
>CAIJEA010000014.1 GCA_903819605.1 uncultured cyanobacterium
CCCATATTGGGCTAGAGGGATAGGAGTTGCACTTACGCTGAACCATCTAGTTACCCCATCAGCACAGACAATCCCCGTTTCTACATCACAAACTGAAGCATTACTTTGCAAAGCTCGCCCACAGGCATATTCCTCGATGGGCATCAATGAACCGTCAGGACGAATAATATTGGGATCGGGTTGTTGTTGAGTGCATTCAATTTCAACTAGATTCGGCTTTCCTAAGAGCTGCTCAGCAAGAGTATTACTTTCGATTCTGATACCTGCGGGATCGGTAATCGAGATCCCAATAGGCAATGTTTGGAAGAGAATCTTATACTTTTCTTGCGATTCTTGGAGAGCAATTTCTACAAGCTCTAGAGATTGATGAACTTGACTAGACATCAAGTTAAACGAAGTAGATAAAGTTTGAATCTCCGCGATCATAATATCTTCTGGTAAAGGCTCTTGCCAATCTCCTCTCGCTATTGCTTCACTTACACGACTTAATCGCAAAATTGGACAAGTCAACCAACGCGCTGTGAGTATACCGATCGCCGATATGGTTAGTAGCGTCAGACCACATAATAAAATTGTCCATTTAACATTTGACTGAATCTCTTCTATAAAAGTCGAGTCAGGTAACACAACTACCATTAACCAATTAAGTTCACCTCCGAGGGGAGTAACCTGCACAAAATATCGGTTACCGTTCAACAAAAGTTGTAATTGTTTACTTTGATGAATTTGAGCAAGAGTAACGGACTGTTTTGACAAAAGTGCAGCAGTGGCAGTAGTTAAGGGATCTTGACTGCGAAGAGCAGATAAACGCCGATGCTGAGTAGCAACATTGTCGGCAAGGTTGTTACGAGTATTGCTATCAAATGGGACTTCGCGGTTAGATGTGGCAATTAATAACCCATTGCGCTCTATCAAAAACACTTGTCCATTACTTGTTGCCATATTTAGCTTATGCAGAAAGTCCCCAATTTCAGTTAAATAGAGACTAGAACCTAAAACGCCTTTAAATTGTCCATTAACATCGTAGAACGGGAGAAACCGAACAAGATGGAGAATTGGATGATCCTGACCTTGGGATAAATTAACTCCTAATAACCAAATCCCCTCAGGAGCATTCTTCGCTTGAGCATACCAAGGGCGATCGGGTGGATCGTTTTGTGGATTGTAATTGTAACGCTTTTCTTGAAGTGTCGGATTCTCACCATTTTGATCGGCAAGATAACGATTAAAAGCGCGATCGCTATTTGCAGGATCTAGTTTCCTAATGGTTAATCCTTTCTCGCGAGGTCTTTCGACAGACAAGAATGCACCATCTTCATTCGCTATAGCAACAGCACTGAGCCGAGGAAAAATTTGCAATTGTTGGACAAATTGCTGTGTCATCATGTCTAAGTCATAACCATCTAAGCGCTTTTGCCGCAATAATGCTGCGTTACTTTGAGTAACAATCTTAGGGACTCCAAGGTAACTATCGAGATTTTGCTTAATGCGATCGCTTGTCTCACTAATTAACTGATTGGCTAGCTTTTCTACTATCTGCTGTCCACTCTGATAGGATAAATAGCCCACTACCCCAACTGCGCCTACAACTTGCACCATAAAGGGAATTGTCAGCACAAGACGCAGAGAAACCTTTGGCATCGTTAATAAACGTGCTTTTGTTTTCAAAAAATGCTGTACAGCGTCAAAATGAAATTTCATCAAAGGTATGGAGCCAGCATGAAGAAATACTAAATTACATTCAATAATACTGCTCAAGCCCTACAGCTATAGATATAGCCAAATAAGTTAAGACATAAA
>CAIJEA010000015.1 GCA_903819605.1 uncultured cyanobacterium
GCGGCTATTTACGCCGCAACTCTCTTTTGGGGTTTATGTCTTACAGCAATTACCGATCAAACGAACCACAAGAAAAAATTTAAAAGCCTTGCGAAGCAAGGCTTTTAAATTTGTTCTTGTGTTGGGGATGATCGGTAATTGCTGTAAGACATAAACCCCAAAAGAGAGTTACGGCGATTTGCGCCGCAACTCTCTTCTGGGGTTTGTTTTTGTCCTAACATAACTAGCTAATGCTATAAAATACTTTGCCGATTTCTATAAAATTGATGTAGCGATCGCAAGCTCTTGTGTTAACATCTGACCCTTAAAAGGGTTCTTATAGCGTCTAATAGTGGTGGTGAAGATGTTCGCAGCTAAGAAAATATCAAGGGCGATTGCTAAAACTTTTTTATTAGTAATGTCGGTTAATGCAGCAGGATTATTGGCAAGTAGTTATGGAGCTATTAACACCGCCGCAGCTACTAATAGTGTTGATAATCGCCTAGTTAAAGAAAGTACTGTCACTCAATACAACTCAACTATCTCTGTCAAGCCAAATGTAGGCGTAGATAGTCGCATCAGTACAACGATGATCGATAGCGATGGCAGATTATGGATTGGTACTTGGCAAGGCTTAATTCAGATTGATAAAAGGACTGGACAGGCGATCGCCTCAATATCTTTACCAAATTCGACAGTCACCGCATTATTAGAAGACAACAGGGGATATTTTTGGGTTGGCACTACATCAGGTTTATATCAAATTAATCCCGACTCAGGAAAAATTGAAAATATCGCAATCCAACTATCTTCCAGCCGTATTTTAAGCCTAGCAATGGATCGCGCTGGCTTTATCTGGGTAGGAACAGATCAAGGCATTACCCGAATCAGTCCTTACAATGCTGAAACCTATGCCAGACTTCCAGATATTCCTGGTACAGCCGCTAATGTTATGCAGATCGATAATGCTGGCAATATTTGGGTAGGCACATTAGATGGTTTGTTTAAACTTAATCCCGGAACCGCAAAAATAACAGCCCGTGTTCCTTTTGTCTCGGGACAAATTGTGCAAGCGATCGCGGTTGATGCATCAGGCACAATTTGGGCAGGCACACCGCGCAATGTCATCGAAATCAATCCCAAAACTAATAAAGCGATCGCCAGAATCAACCCTGTAACTGGTAGAGATATTGTCGCTCTTGCTAGTGTCAAAAATGGTGAGTTGTGGATTGGGATGAGAGATGGTCTTGTACTTGCGAATACTTACAATGGGGAAATTACATCATCTATCTATAATCTTCCGAGCAGTTCAGTGATCAATTTGCTCGTTAGCGATCAGCAGTTGTGGATTGGTACTGAGAATGGTTTAGGAAAAATCAACACTAAACTCAAAAAAACAGAAATTCCCAACGCAAATGCCACAGTAGTTTATAAAATACAGAAGTAGATCGCTGAGCTAAAGCTTTTTTAGAATTTATGCAAAAATGACTTGAAATCTACATTTCACTGTAGGGGCAATTCATGAATTGCCCCTACAATGTGATCTTTGGTTTAAGTCCTATTTTTGCTAATAAGTAAACTTAAAAACATAGAAGCATATGCCCTGATCTTTTTTTTAAATATGCTTCGCTATTTAATTAAACTACAAATAATATGTATAGCGCTAGCTTTCGGAAGATTGAATCATAACAATGCACTCTTCCAAAAGCTATTGAGGATTGATATATAGTAGTAGTCAGTTATGTTAGGACAAAAGCAAAACCCATAAGAGAGTTGCGGCGCGAAGC
>CAIJEA010000016.1 GCA_903819605.1 uncultured cyanobacterium
CAGATCAGCTTTTGCCCTTGCTACACCTGCCTCTGCTTGAGCAACCTGCGATCGCGCCAATTCCACATCCACGGGACGTACTTCGGCGATCTGGTCGAGGGTGGCACGGGACTCGGCGATTTGGGACTGACGCGATCGCACTATCCGTGATAACTGCGCCTTCGCTTCATTTAGTTGTTGGCGCACTGTATCGCTAGTTAACTGTTTGCTATCACGCAGAGAAGTAGAAACCGCACCTTCGGTTTGTAGATATTGATAGCGGCGATCCTCTAGTTCGGCGTTGCGAAGTTCCAATTCTAAACGAGCGATCGCTGCCTCTTGAGCAGCCGTTTCCGTTTGTAACTCTACTTGGATGCGATCGACAACTCTTTGCTGCGCCACAATTTGCCCCGGCTTTGCCCCGGCTTCAACTTGTCGCAATTGGGCTACAGCCACAGCAACCCGTTCTTGTGCTTCCTGCAAAGCGGCTGCACGCGGTGCATAGTTATCGAGATAGGCAATCACATCACCCCTGCGAAGTTGTTGCCCGTGCTGTACGGTGAGCCGTTCGATTCGCGCACTTTCGCCTGATGTTGGAGCAAACACATTAATCACTTCACCATCAGGCTCAAGTCTTCCCAGAGCTGAAACGGATTCTAATTTGGGTGCAGTTTCGGAAATAACAGGTTGAATAGATTTTTGGGAGAGGTTGACATAGGCGATACCACCAATGCTTAAGGAAGCGATCGCGATCGCCGTTAGCGGTAAATATTGAACTGGAAATCTAATGCTCATGGGGATTTAAACTTTTGAATGACTAGTCATATCGCGCATTACGCTCCCCATAATCTGTACCCTCGCCCAACGCGGCAAAAATGCGAGGGAATAGGTCAGCAGTTTGGAGATGAATCCTGGTAAAATCGTGGGCTTTTTGCCTAAAGCTTTTAGCGTTGACTGAGCCACATCTTCAGGATTTAACGCCATTCCCAATTTCATCCCTGCGCGGGACGCAAAACCGCTATTGGTTGGGCCAGGAGCGGAGGCAATTACATCAATTCCCATCGGTGCAAGTTCCACATATAGGGCTTCGGCTAAGGTTTGGACATAAGCCTTTGTCGCTGCATAGTGAGCCGCAAAGGGCGTTCCTTGAAAGCCGACAATAGAACTCATCAGCACTATGCCACCATTGCCGCGCTTCATAAACCTTCTCCCAAAATGCCAAGTTAGTTCTAATAGCGATCGGCAATTAACATGGAGCATTTCAAGTTCTGGCTCTATTGGCGACTCAAGAAATGCACCCGAAGACCCGAATCCCGCCGCCGCAACGAGCAAACCAATATCTAGATTTTGCGTTTCTTCCAAAATAATTCTGTTTGCCGCATCCATTGACAAGTCAACAGCCAGAACTTTTGCTTCGATTGCGTAGCGATCGCGCCAATCAACCGCCATTTGCTCCAATACATGTTTACTCCGCGCAACTAGAACTAGATTTAGTCCTGATTCCGCAAGTCTTAGCGCTATATCGCGTCCGATCCCTGAAGAAGCACCCGTCACAACTGCCCAAGATCCATATCGCTTATACAAGTAGCTAGCATTAAGCTGCTGACGAGAATTAATACTCTGCATTTTTAACTCCGCTTTTTGTATTCAAGTTTTTGAATACAAAAAACAATGTATACTTAATCCATAAAATTCGTCAAGCAAATTTTTAATTTTCTTTTAGTTTTGGTTTATCTCGGTTATGGCTCTCAAACACACAATCCTTGCCTTCTTGTCGCGGCAACCACTCAGTGGTTATGAGGTGGCAAAAGAATTTGCTGAAGGCTTTGGTAGTTGCTTTTGGAAGGCAAGTCAGCAGCAAGTTTATGCGGAACTCGCTAAATTAGAGCAACTGGGTAACGTATCCTACGAAGCAATTCCACAATCGGGGCGATTGGATAAAAAAATTTACTCGATTACAGATTTAGGCAAAAAGGAACTGACCGAATGGTTGACTAAACCAAGCGAACCCACAGCAATTCGTGAAGATCTAGGTGTGATGGGACTAGCAGGGCATCTAGTTCCACACCAAGTAATAACTCGTGAAGTCGAACGTCGGCGACAACTCCATGCTGACATGGTGATACAGGTAAAAATGATGGATGAATATTTTGCCCAAAACCTAGAATCGCTAGAGCTAAAAGATCTCTATATGCATTTGATTATTCGGCGGGCAATTCGTTATCAAGAAGACTGGGTTGGCTGGTGTGATGAGGTGCTAGAGGCGATCGCACAGAAAGTAAAAAAGTTTATTTAAAAGATAATTTCAATATTTGTCGAACCAAAGGTTCGACAAATATTGAAATTATCTTTTTGATAAAACTAGATATAGTAATAACCAGTTATGTTAGGACAAAAACAAAATCCAAATAGAGTTGCGGCGCGAAGC
>CAIJEA010000017.1 GCA_903819605.1 uncultured cyanobacterium
AAAATGAAAACTGCTATAAATCTATACTGGGATTGATCTTTTGTTTCCCATTGAGTACGCACTCATTGGAAAACCGCTATATCTCGCTTGAGATGGCTTATATTCCTATTAATTGCCATTGTATGAAACAAGAAAAAGTCAGTAATTTATGCTTAATCTAAAAAAGATATGTGATATTTCATCTTTCTTTATTAAAACTCAGAAGAGAGATGCTCCGCACCTCTCTTCTGGAGCTAAAGTATTGATAACTATAAACGGTGGTTTGTAAAGATTTAACCTATAGCAATTACTGATCGACCGAACCACAAGAAAAATTTAGAAAGCTTTACGAAGCAAAGCTTTCTAAATTTTTCTTGGTTTGAGTTTGAGCGCAGAGCGCTGCAAATGCTTACCTCGACAGAATTTGTCGTAATGAAAGAGTATATTGATTTGCAGTAGTAACAAATCCTGTATAGAGTTATGTCTACCAATATTGCCGAAACTTCTTTAGAGTGGATACAAGAGCGATCGCAGGCTTTGCAGCCCTATCTGATTACAAAAGTGGAACGGGGAATTATTGGTAAAAGTCGCTATGCTGCTAGGCTACGACAAGAAATCAAAAAGGCAAGTGAAGATCGGGAGCCAGTGCTAATTCTGGGAGAACCAGGGCTTGACAAAGATAATATTGCTGCTTTGATTCACTTTAACTCCGATCATCGCCGCGAAGCGATCGCTAAAATTAATTGCAATCTCATGCAGGCAAGTGGAGCGGATTTATTTGGAAGAGTAGGTGGTAATTCGGGATTATTGACATATTTAGGTAAGGGAACGCTAGTTTTAAATAATGTGCAGGAATTACCTGCGGAAGTTGTTCCAAAAATTATGCAACTTTTAAAAGAGAGAACCTTTAAACCTATTGGCAGTGATGATAATGATGCCCCTTTAATCTGCGAAACTCGGATTATCATGGTTTCCGAAAAATTTAAACCTGTCTGCGAGTCTTGTACCCAGCACGCTATTAAAGTACCAGCTTTAAGAGTGCGAAAAGCGGATATTAAGTCCCATGTAGAATATTACATAAGCTTAGCTTGTCGAGATCGCGGCATTTCTAGACCGACGATTACCGCCGAAGCGTTACGGAGTTTGCAAAGCTATGACTTTCCTGGGAATTTGAAAGAATTGCAATTATTGGTGGAACGGGCGATCGTGCAATCTCTGGGTGCGCCATTTTTAACTGAATCCGTATTTTGGTCAGTTCAACCCAAGGGGAAAAATTTTCGTTTTAATCTTCTCAATGCTTATCCAAATTTGCGTCGTTTTTTACGAAGTGATTGGTTTCCCGATCGCATTAATTACGGATTTACGCTCACTTTCTTTGCAGTTATCGTGGCAATGCTATTCTTAGCGCCCCAGACTCGCGATCAAAATATTGCGCTTAACTTTTTTTGGGCATGGTGGTGGCCATTGATTTTGATTGGCTTTCCATTTGTGGGTCGATTATGGTGCTCTATCTGTCCGTTTATGATTTATGGCGAAGTTGTGCAGAAACTCTCGCTATGGCTATTCCCACGCCAGCTTAAACATTGGAACCGTGATGTTTCTGAGCGCTGGGGTGGTTGGTTTTTATTTGGTCTATTTGTGCTGATTTATCTATGGGAAGAACTTTGGGATTTACAAAATACTGCCTATCTTTCAGCGTATTTACTACTTTTGATTACGGCAGGGGCAATTATTTGTTCTCTAATTTTTGAGAGGAGATACTGGTGTCGCTATCTCTGTCCGATTGGTGGCATGAATGGTCTCTTTGCCAAGCTCTCAATGATCGA
>CAIJEA010000018.1 GCA_903819605.1 uncultured cyanobacterium
CGATTGCATATCGAGATCGACCAAAGTCAGTTTCAAAAGCTCAAATACCATGGGCAAATTCGCATCTTCAGGAGTTTGTCTCGCGGTCGAAATGACATCCCATAAATCCAACTCAAGCTGTTTAACTTGCATAGCTGCACTGAGAATTAATTTGGATGACAAGGACAAGGTCGCAAAGGACAAAGCCAAGGATCGAGACGTTCTTGGCTAGCAAATTTCTTAATTCCATAATTGGACTCTAGCAAAACCAATACTTTCTGCACATAAGTATGTACCTGAGTCGCAACCATCCCCGCACAATGGATTGGTGGAACTGCCGCAAACTTCTCTTGACCTTTCCAAACCTGAGCGGAGATCGCATGAATCGGCGTATCCGTTCCCGCTTGTCGATAAACCACTAACACCGCCCAAAATACTGACGCAAATTCATCAGCATTCACAACTAAACTTTCATCGGAATCACCACGTTTCCGAGAGCGAATCAGATTACGGCGATCTCGATGACGTGCATAGGAGCGACGACTATAGCAAACCGCAGGATTCCAACAGCGATCGCCCAACTCACCATGAATCTCTTGAGCCTGAGCTGCCGAAAGCATCGCACATTTTTTACACTTTTCGGGAATACCGCTAGCCATTAGAATTCTTTTGGCAACAATTACCCAAACAATTACGCGAACTGCGAATACAGCCAGACACAGCAAATCTGTGACCGTGTTTCTCCACCGTCGGTTTAGCCATCCAAAACAAAGGAATACCCGTTAACTTCCAAGTTAAGCGCCCAAAGGAATGTAAAACATCCCAAGCCTCATCTTGCGAAGGCTCCGCATAGAACTCGTACAATTCAGAACGAAACGCATCCCATAGAGATCGCACAGTTTGTGGATGACATCGATCGTAAGCCTGCATACCTTGCTTGTAAACCTCAATTAGATTGCTACGCATCGGTAAAACTTGGTAAACGATATTAGTAAACCTAACACAATTGACTAAATTGTCATAGAAATGTCTTAGAGCAGATAATCGGGAGATAATTGTAATTCGAGGCTAAAGACTGCTTGATATGTCAATACCAGAGCTAATTTTAGTTGTTTACAGCGAACTGCCCAAAGCGATCGCTACTACAGACTTGCGCCAATCACGAGTTGATGAATTTTTAGCATCGATGTCTTTGCAACCGAAGAGTCGTAAGGCTTATCAAGCGGACTTGCGGACATTTATGGATTGGTGCGATCTCGCTTGGGTGGATGTGAGTCGTCGTAAAGTGACACAGTTTAAAACTTTTTTGCTGAAGGAACGCGAACTAGCACTGAGTTCGGTGAACCGAGTGCTGCGAACTCTGAAATCTTTTTATCGATGGATGTTGCTCTCGGAATATGTGGTTGCCGATCCGACGATTGGGATTCAGCAGGAGCGATTGCCCGATCCTGTGGCAAAGGACTTGGAAGATGATGAGGTGTTGCGAATTTATGAAGCAATTGAGTTGAGTAAAATGATGTTACGCGATCGGGCTTTGTTTTCGATTTTGTTGCATGGGTTGCGGGCGCAGGAGGTCTGTCGTTTGAATGTTGAGGATTATGTGAATGGGGAATTGGCGATTAAAGAAGCGAAGTGGGATAGTACGGGAGAAGTACCTTTGACGAAGTTGGGTATTCAGGATTTGGTGCGGTGGCTTTGCCCAAATATCTTCACGGGAAATAGCTTGTACTTGCTTAGTTCGCTCAAGAGCAGCTTTAACAAGATCATCATGCGATCTCCCCTGCATTGCTGCTTGTTGTGCTACAGGTAAAAGCTGTAATAGTTCACTTTTTTCGTATCCTTTCAGTTCATCCGTGAGAGAATTTGTGGCTTCCTTTTCAGTTCTTTCAGTGCGACTGGTATAAAAGCCAAAGCGAATCTTAGGATGATTTTGTTGACAAAGTAATTGCCGTAAGCGTTTCACCTGATCGTTAACCAGCGCATTCATCGGATAAAGAATTAATGCTCTGACTCCAGTCGCTAGATTTTGATCCTTGAGCAACATATCCAGCATCGGAATTAGGAAACATTCAGTTTTCCCTGAACCTGTACCCGTTGCCACGATGATATTTTGCTTTTGTTCGACAACGGCTTTGATTGCTGATTCTTGGTGTTTGTAAAGTAGGCGATCGCTTGGTAAAAGATTGATGTTGCTAGGATGTAGAATACCTTGACTCACTAACTGACGAATACTTTGTCCTGATTCATAGGGTTGAGAAACTTCTAAATAGGGTGTTTGCCAGACATTACCAACTTGTTCTAGCAATTGCTTAAAGCCATAACGCAAATGGGAATCTCTGAGAGAATATTCGGTTAATAGATAACGGATAAAATCACGGCGCGGTTCTTCGGTAGCCGCAATGGGATTAAGGTAGTTAGACATTTTCCAGTAATGACTTAAAGAGTACTAAACGATTTGAGAATTTGGAGAACAGAATAATTTCTTGAATGCGATCGCCTATTCTGTATTCTTTTTTGGCTTCAAAATATTGATATATCGATCTAGTCCTGACAAAACTTTTTCGGCAATCAATAAAATAAAAGACTGTTTGTCATTCTCAGTTTGTACCTTTTCTAAAGCATCGTAGTAAGCCATGCGGCTTTCATAATCACCACCGATAATCGCTAAGGGAAAACCATGCTGTAATAAAATCAAGTTCATAATTAAACGGGAAGTACGACCATTTCCGTCGATAAAGGGATGAATCGAAACTAATCTTTCGTGCATTTCGGCAGCTAAAACTACGGGATGTAAATCATCTTTATGGAGTTCATAAAATCGAAAATAATCTTCCATTAAATCCTGCAATAAATAGGGCTGTGGCGGTAAATGCTTACTTCCTGCGATCGCTACGGGTAGCTTGCGATAAACCCCAGCATTCTCGCGATCGATTCCGTACAAGACTATCCCGTGAATTTGTTTGAGTACATATTCTGATAGTTCCATTTTTTGAGTAACTAAGTCTTCAATAAACAAAATTGCTTCTTTATGATTAATTGCTTCCAAATGTTCGCGCATACTCTTGCCACTAATCGTCATTCCTTCATTAATGACAAGTTGAGTTTCGCGCAAGGTTAACGTATTTCCTTCAATGCGATTACTTTCGTACAAAAATTCAACTTTTAAGGCTTCTTTAATTGTGGCATTGTCAAGATTTTGACGCAAAATGTCTAGCTCAGATTTGCGTTGATTAATCTTGGTCAGTATTAATTCTAGATCTTGCATGAGTTAGCTACCTTTCGATGGGGTTAGAGAGTCGCCATAAACATTGAGCATAGCAGCATTGCTAAAATTGCCGCATCTTTTTCTAGTTGATGAAATATTCTCTGCTCATACCATAGATGCTCTCCTGTAGGGAGTCTTAACAAGTCAGGATTGTGAAGATTGCTGCATCTTTATGTTCTGGGGGATCTTGGCGATCGCGTAGACCCTCTGAAATCTTCTCCCACACATATCCTGTAGAGTTAGATATACTTTTTGACAAAAAATGTCCGTATACTTTGATCGATAAAAGTCTTGTATAATTCGATTTTTAGTGCAATTATCTGTTTATAGAGATTTAAGGACA
>CAIJEA010000019.1 GCA_903819605.1 uncultured cyanobacterium
AGCAATCTGGACAGCATTCAGTGCTGCGCCTTTACGGATTTGATCGCCACATAGCCACAATTCCAAACCATTAGGGTGAGAAATATCTTGACGAATTCTCCCCACTAACACATCATCTTTGCCACTAGCATCAATGGGCATAGGGAAGTAGTTCTTACTGAAATCTTCGACTAGTTTTATCCCAGGGGATGTAGAAAGAATATCTCTAGCTTTATCAGGATCAAAGGGTAATTTAAATTCTAGATTAATCGCTTCAGAATGTGCTCGCAATACGGGAACCCGTACACAGGTTGCCGTAATCCGAATATCGGGATCGCCAAAAATCTTACGCGTTTCGTTCACCATTTTCATCTCTTCCTCACAATAGGAATTATCCGTCATCGGTGAATTATGAGGGAAAAGATTAAATGCGAGAGGGTATGGCAGGATCTCAGGTATAGCCGTTTCCCCATTTAGAACTGCTTGAGATTGCACCATTACTTCTTCCATCGCTCTTGCACCTGCACCACTTGCCGATTGATAAGTTGCAGCAACAATGCGTTGAATTGGTTGAACCTGATGCAAGGGATAAACTGCTACCGCCATCAAAATGGTTGTGCAATTAGGATTCGCAATAATACCTTTATGGTTTACGGCTGCTTCAGGATTGACCTCTGGAACCACAAGTGGCACATCGGGATGCATCCGAAAAGCACTAGAGTTATCAATTGATATAGCACCAGCTTTAGTGGCGATCGGTAACCATTTCTTGGATATACTGCCACCTGCCGAAGCAAGAACAATGTCAATATCATCAAAGGAAGATTCAGTGACCGCTTCGATGGTTATGTCTTCACCTGCAAAGGTAATTAGCTTACCAGCCGATCGCTCTGATGCTAGAACCTTTAGCTTACCTAACGGAAAGTGTCTTTCTTCTAACAAAGCTAGAAGCTCTGTGCCAACTGCGCCTGTTGCTCCGAGAATGGCAACGTTATATTTCCTACTCAATGAACCTCCAAAATAAAAACATCAAATATAGTTGGAAAATCTATAATGCGCCTATACAAATGACTTATGTGTAGCTTTGTCATTAAGGGCTAAATCTAATAACTTACTGATAGACAGTGATTATAAGCTTGTCAGTCTTAACCTCATATTAACAAACTTTCGAGATATTGCTAATCTTTTTAGCTAAGGTCCTGTAAAAATCGCATCTTCAACATCTTGGCGGCTAAGTGAGTAAGGAAAAGACCTCTGAACTTCTTTACCCCCGTATGCGTCTTTAATATAGCGGACACGAATATCCTCAACATCCATAATAATTTCAGCTTGCCATGAAGATCTTGTGACGCGCCAGACATTAGGATTTGCCTGATCTTGATAACAACCTTGCTCATCTAACCAAGCTTCGAGGGCTGGTAAGGGATGATTGTAAAGTGGGGTAGTGGGTGATGGAAGCGCCATAGGTGACGATTTTAATTGGAGATATTTAAGAGGATTTATGGAAAGCTGAGGCGAATAATTGATAGGGGTGCGATCGCTTCAGGGAAAAGACTATCACCGCGAAGCCATGCAACTAAAATAACTAAAACGAAACAGGCAACTAGCGTAGCACCAATTAACAAGAGAGCAAACAATTCGCCGCCAGATAAAGGACGTTCGCTGGGCAGCCCATCATCATCAATAGTCTGGAGATTCTTGGGGAACTGACTCTGCGATTTTACACCATTGCTGGTAGAGCTTGTGTACTGAAAGCGTGAAAATTGGATACGGCGATCGTATTCGCTACGGCGATCGGCATTACTGAGGGTGGCATATGCCTCGTTGATTTGTCGAAATAGCTCGACGGCTTCTTCTTTAGGTAGCTGAGTAGTGTCGGGATGGTATAGCTTACTGAGATCGCGATAGGCTCGACGAATATCAATTTCATTTGCCCAAGGAGTAACACCTAGCAATGCATAGTAAGTTTTGACTTGCTCTTTGAATGGATAGGCATTGTTGGGCAACTCACTACTACCATTTGCGGATCGATCTGATGGTGGCTTAGAGTTAGACATGGACTTCCCAAATTTGCATAACGATTTTGTTGCTTGAACATTTGATGGGAGTATGCTGAACAGTGATTAGTTTTTATTACTTGCTAATCTTCTGCCTCATAACCAGTATGAACCTTAATCTTAAGTATCATATTGCCTAACTTTGTGTAAATTGCCTCTGTCCATTTTTTGAGTTGTGCTATTTCCATGCCTTGGACTCGCATTATTAGTGCCTTGTTTGTCATTCCGCTCGTATTGGCGGCGATCGCGCTAGGTGGTTGGGCTTTCACCGCAGCATTTGCGCTGCTGGTGGTTTTTGGTCAGATGGAATATTTCGCCCTTGTGCGAGCCAAGGAGATCGTACCTGCAAGCAAAATTACGATATTTGTCAGTTTAGCATTGCTAATTGTTTCACAATTAGCGGTTGACCGCGCAGATGCTGTGATCCCGATCGCGGGTACTTTTATTTGCTTTTATCTGCTGTTTCAATCGAGAATTGCCACGATCTCTGATATTTCGGCATCGATTCTTGGTTTATTTTATGGTGGTTATCTCCCAAGTTTTTGGATTCGCATTCGCGGAATTGGTGACGATACGATTTTTCAGGTAAGCGATCGGCTCCAGCAGTTTGATTTCTTTAATCAGCTACGCAATCTCGATCAGCTTTCACTTTTACGGATTACTTTCCCTGTGTCCTATGGCTGCATATATGTATTGATGGCTTTTTGTTGCATTTGGGCCTCAGATGTTGGGGCATATATTTTTGGCAAAATTTTTGGACGTACGCGCCTTTCAGATATTAGCCCTAAGAAAACCGTTGAAGGCGCGATCGCTGGGTTGCTTTGCTGCTGTGTGACAGCGATCGTTTGGGCATTTAGTCTGGGATGGAATCAGTGGTGGCTATCGGGTGCAATTTTAGGGCTTTTAATTGGGATCGCAGGTTTGCTAGGTGATTTAACAGAATCAATGATGAAACGTGATGCTGGAGTCAAAGACTCAGGGCAGATTATGCCTGGTCATGGCGGTATTCTCGATCGCGCTGATAGTTATGTCTTTACAGCACCGTTGGTGTATTACTTCATTACTCTGATTTTGCCCCTCGTCCATTAATATAGTTGCGGCGCACAGCGCCGCAACTATATTAATGGGACTGAT
>CAIJEA010000020.1 GCA_903819605.1 uncultured cyanobacterium
CCCAGAAGAGAGTTGCGGCGCTTCGTGCCGCAACTCTCTTCTGGGTTTTGCTTTTGTCCTAACATAACTGGCTACTGCTATAGGAGAGGTTAAAGGTTACAAGCTTTGGGAAGACGGCTTGTAAGTATTTATAGAATTATTAAGTTAATGTTAACTTTTTTTGTGAACAAAAATTGGATTTTGTATCATTTTTTGCTTCAGCGATCGTCGAGATAAGGGTTTGGTGCTTCGGCAAACTCGGTGCATCGCTTAGCTCAGCCAACGTTTTATGCTGGCTGAGCTAAGTCGAAGCTTTGTTGATAATTGCCATACCTCGATTGCCACATTCGGTTGAGATTGGGTTTTATATAAAAACCGCCTTCAACATTCCTTCTTCTCGATCTGGATGCAATTGAAATCCTAGCTTTCGACAAATACTTTGCATCTTGTAATTACTATTGAGAATGTAACCAACGATCGCATCAAGTTTTTCTTCTTTGCTAACTGCAATTAGTCTCCTTAATAATTCTGTTCCTAAACCTTGATGTTGATAGCGATCGCTAATAATCAGCGCAAATTCTGCTTCATTCGTCCCATGCAATTTGCTTAGTCTTGCAACACCCAAAATCTCATGTTCTGATGTTTGCGGATTTTTGTAATCGGCAACTAGAAGCATATCGCGATCGTAATCAATAAAGCAAATACGCGTCAGTCGGTCATGGGCGATTCGATGCTTTAGTTTCACAGTATGGGCATAGCGCAAATAGACACTCTCTTCTGAGAGATTTTGATGGAATTGCACCATTAAAGGCTCATCCTCAGGACGAATTGGACGAATCGATAGGCGATCGCCTTTAATTGATTCCCATTGTTGTACATATTTGGTGGGATAAGGTCGGATTGCAGGGAGGGGTCTTTGGTTAATATCAACATCTGTATGCATTAACACACGAGCATCAAGAGCAATCATTCCATCGGGTGAGACTAATAGAGGGTTGATATCTATTTCGCGAATTTGAGGTTGCTCTACCACTAGTTGACTAAAGTTAACGAGTAACTGCTCAAGTTTTGCCATATCGATCGCTTTTCTACCGCGTACTCCTTGCAAAGCCTTATAAATACGAGTTTGTTCCATCATGCGTCGAGCAAGGGTTGTATTTAAAGGAGGAAGAGCTAAAGCCCGATCTTGAAATATTTCTACCAGTTGACCACCGATTCCAAATAGCATCACCGCACCAAACTGGGGATCGATACTGCTACCTAAAATCAGTTCATAGCCTTCCATCTTTACCATTGGCTGCACAGTTACGCCCAAAAACGCTTCGGGATCGATGGAACGAACTTTGGTAGAGATCGCCTTAAAAGCAAGACTAACTGCTGCTGCATCACATAGATTTAGGCGTACGCCACCAACATCAGTTTTATGGGTAATTTTTTCGGAATGTAGTTTGAGAACGACAGGATAACCAAATCGATCGGCAATTTCTACTGCCTGAAGATCGCTAGTAGCTATTTCGGTAGCGATCGTCGGAATGTCATAGGCAGCAAGCAATTGTTTGGATTCATATTCAGTTAACAGATGGCGATCGCCCACCTGTTTTAAAATCCGTTCTGCCGCTACGCGATCGGGTGCATGAAGGTCGGAATCTACAGGTAAGGAAGGAGTTTCATAAATGCCGCGCAAATTGTAGGTATAGCGCCACATGTAATTAAACAAGCGGACAGCCGTATCTGGATAAGGGAAAGTAGGAATATTTGCCTGATTGAGAATTTGGGTTGCGGTGGCAACTTCCGCACCACCCATCCAACTTGTTAAAACAGGTTTTGCCATTTGGCTATAGGCTTTGAGTTGTTCTGCGGTTTGGGTGGGATTGGTCATTGCCTGCGGAGTCAAGATCACCAATAAACCATCACTATTAGGATCAGTCGCAACTACCTCCAAAGTTTTAGCATAGCGATCGCTACTAGCATCACCAAGAATATCAATGGGATTGTGATGACTCCATTGGGGGGGCAAAAACTGATCGAGTTTCTGTAATGTTTCTGGAGCAAGTTCCGATAATTCCCCACCACCACCGATCAGTGCATCGGTAGCGATCGCTCCAGGTCCACCAGCATTGGTGACAATCGCAAGGCGATTTCCCTTCGGTCTGGGTTGTTTAGCGAGGATTTCCGCCATATCAAACAGATCGGAAATCGTATGTACCCGCAATACACCACAACGACGGAAAGCAGCATTCAACACTTCATCACTACCAGTCAAAGCGCCCGTATGTGAAGCTGCTGCCTTAGCTGCTGCTTCAGTATGTCCGACTTTCAGGACAATAATTGGTTTGTCCATAGCTACTTCACGAGCCGCCGATAGAAACGCATGGGCATCACCAATTGATTCCATGTAGAGAACAATACTATGGGTATGAGGATCGTCACCGAGATACTCGATTAAATCGCCCCAACCAACATCCAGCATGGAGCCAATCGAAACGAAGGCACTAAATCCCACATTTTCGCCTAAGCTCCAATCTAAAATCGAAGTACAAAGTGCGCCACTTTGACTAATGAAGGCAACGTTCCCCGCACGGGCGATCGCTCCTGCAAAAGTAGCATTTAGTCCGACAAGTGGATTCATCACACCAAGGCAATTTGGTCCAATAATCCGCATCCCGCCTTTACGCGCTTCTACTAATACTTCTTGTTCTAAAGATGCACCTACTTCCCCCACCTCCTTAAAGCCAGCCGATACAATAATTGCTCCCTTAACACCTGCCGCTACACATTCTCGAATCACCTGTGGAACTGTCGCTGATGGTGTGGCAATCACGGCAAGATCGACAATTTCAGGAACATTAGCAATATCTGAATAGGACTTGATCCCCAATACACTCCGACGTTGAGGATTAACGGGAAATACAGTTCCCCCAAAAGGATTACGAATCAAATTCCATAATAATGTCCGTCCAACACTTCCCTCTCTTTCACTTGCTCCAATTACAGCTACAGAACGTGGACGAAAGATACAATCTAGCGGATGACGTTGCTTCTTCCAAATATCATGGGCTGGGTCACTGGCACATACTTGATTTGTCAATCTTTCGTTCATATCATTATTCCCAAACTTTTACTGCGAGCAACTTTTCGTTTTTAACTGGATAGAAATCCCGAAAAATAACGATTAGTAGGGGCAATTTATGAATTGCCTCTACTACGATAAAGGCGTTGAATGTGTAACTTCTAATGGAGAATGTGTTCATATAAAAAAGAAAAGACAAGAAAAATCCCCTATCCCCCTCTTCTGTTTAGCAAAAAAGGGGTAGGGGAAATAAGATTTTAACTCCATTAGATTAAGGTGAGTCATACTAGTTATTAGCTCACGATAAGTGCGATCAATATTGCGGCTATCGTAATGAGAAGAGCGAATAACATGTTTACTCCAGAACGAAGTTTCTTTTCACTGCTCGGAGAATTGGTTTCTTCAATATACATCGTAGGCATAACTGCATAGTTATTAAGCAGTCCTCGATCGTCTACTGTGTATGAGCTTGTAATCGGTCTAATTTGTTCTAGACTATTTCCCAAATTGGGTTCGGTATCTTCTACGGAGGGTAGCAAACTACTATCACTACGACTATCTGCTACCGTCATCTTTTGGGGATCGATGGTATACATATCGGTGATTCCTTTACGAATATTTTTTATTCTTTCACTCTCCGATCATAGCATTTTGCGTTGTTTTGAATCAAAATGGATAAAGAGCTTAACAATTCAAATATAGAAGCATGTGCTTCTATATTTGAATTGTTGATTTTGTTCAGCTAATGATTAGTCTAAAAACTATTCTTACGCAGCTCATTAGCAATAAATTCACTTGCTCGCGCTGTAATTGCCATCTCTGTTAAAGTAGGACTTTGCCAACCAGATGATGCCCAACAAGCTCCATCAGTTACAAAGAGATTGGGGGATTCCCATATTTGATTATGAGCATTCACCACTGAGTTTGTGGGAGAAGATCCCATTCTCGCTCCGCCGACTTCATGGATGTAATACCCAGGAGGAGCCGAGAAAGCCATAGTCTCTTCCATCCGACTAACAAATTCAGAGAAGATAGGCACATGAAACATATCGGTTAATTTCATATTCTTGCCACCTGCAAGTTTGATGATCTCATCAATTTGTCTGTGCATGTGATCTAGCATCAGATGTTCATTCTCTGACCAAGCACATTCGATATGCGGAACGGGAATACCCCATGCATCAACTACATCATTACTTAATTGAATTTGGTTATTGTAGCGAGGTAATACTTCTCCGTGTGCGATCAGAAACCCAATCGAACCAGATCCCACTTTACGAACAATACTTGGTAAATCAAAGCGCTGCACGCCCCCCCAGATACCGTAGCCGCGCAAAAACTTCTCTTGTTGTGATTCTAAGTTACAAAAGCAAGGAATAAAAAAGCTATCGCATCCTGAAAGATCAAAGGTCTTGGGTTGGTTGATATTTGGTAAGAAAAAGAAGGTTGAGGTAGATACATGATCCATTAAATATCGTCCTAGCAGTCCCGATGGGTTGGTTAATCCCGCAGGTTGATATTTCTCAGTGGAATGCAAGAGTATACGC
The DNA here is from genome assembly GCA_903819605.1 of uncultured cyanobacterium. Classification (GTDB taxonomy): domain Bacteria; phylum Cyanobacteriota; class Cyanobacteriia; order Pseudanabaenales; family Pseudanabaenaceae; genus Pseudanabaena. Next base: position 4,597 of record CAIJEA010000020.1, read on the forward strand.
ACAGATTCAATGGTAGAAGCGCAGAGAACGACAGTACGAGCGAACACTTCATGGGTGGTTTTGCTATTACGATCGCGATATGCCACGCCACGAGCTTTGCGCGTATCAGGATCGAAGATTATATGACTTACCACTGCATCCGATCGCAAGGTCACATTACCCGTAGCGATCGCCGCTTTTAGCGAAGAACCGAGACTGGAATACATCGGCCAAGGCTGTTCTGGGGTAGGACGATGCAGACCAAAACCCCGCGAAGGGATTAGGCAACGATCTGACCAATTTGTTTCCACAACTTGCTTTAGATGCAACTCGGCAGGGGTCAAGGGCAATGTCGGTTGATATTCGCCATCGGGCAGTTGTGCCAAACCCTCTTGACTACCCCGTACCTGAAAAAACTGCTCCAATTTACTGTAGTAAGGCGCAAGATCGTCATAGGCGATCGGCCAGTCTTGTTCATGTCCGTCACGACTTGCCGCCTTAAATTCATAGTCTGATAGTCGCAGTGTGATGCCACCCCAAGTTAGGCTTTTGCCCCCCACCTGACGACCCCGAATCCAAAAAAATGGCTGACCGTCTGGAGTGGTGTAGGGATTATCTTTTTCATCAATGAACAGATCTGGGTTTGCTTTCCAATAACCAGGATGCATCGACTGATAGGACTGACGTTTAGAAATCGCGAGGTTATAAAATCGCTTTGCCATATCCCTAACCTGATGCCCCATATCTGCTTTGGCATCTGGAGTACGACCTGCTTCCAAGACGAGGACTTTGAGACCGCGTTCGCTCAATTCCTTAGCAGCTACGCCACCATTGGCTCCAGAGCCAACCACGATCGCATCATAAATTTCTGAAGAGGGATTGATACTCATCTTATTTCTAGACAAACCTTTTGCTTGGCAACCACAGCTTAATATCTTGACCGAAAATGCCCCCGAAATTACATGCTCTTGAGCAAGCTTTCGACATACAGCGCTTTACACGTTCTTAAAACCCAAATAGGCAGAGGCGGCGCTAAGCGCCGCCTCTGCCTATTTGGGTTTTAAGCAAAAACTTGCATTGTTATAGTGAATTTTGCGATCGCCAAATCTGAAAATTAATTGCTTCAACTTTTCATCCATTAGAAGGATGGCAAATAAATTTACTTTGGCATTACAGCTTTTTTGCAAATGTCACAAAAGCTAGAATTAGCTAACATGTATCATTATCAAAATATCTTGAATATTTAATATTTAATGCTCATAGTTAATAAAGCTCGATTAAAAAGTTCAGTATAAAAAATAAAGCTTATAAAATACTTTCACTTATTAATTA
>CAIJEA010000021.1 GCA_903819605.1 uncultured cyanobacterium
AATGCAGTTCTCGATCAAAAGAACCACAAGAAATTTGTTAAAAGCGTTGCTTCGCAACGCTTTTAACAAATTTCTTGGTTCGGATTTGAGCGCAAAGCGCCTTAAAAGAATTACATCAAAAATATTTGACAAGATGTACCATCATTGAGGTAAGATATAAATCTTGAAAAAAGGGCGAGTGGCGGAATTGGTAGACGCATCAGACTCAAAATCTGACGACAGCAATGTCATGAGAGTTCGATTCTCTCTTTGCCCATAGATAAACATAATAAAAAGAGAGGGTTCTCACTATGTGGGAACCCTCTCTTTATAGAGCCAGTTTTTTCAAGACAGAGCTGGTTGCAACAATGTGGCGATCTAAGCCCAGAACTTCAGGACTAAGTCCGATCGCAAGTCCAATCAACTGCGGTAAATGCAAAATAGGAATACCCAGTTTTTGACCAATTACCTTCTCAACTTCGGGCTGACGAGAATCGAGATTGAGATGGCAGAGAGGACATGGTGTGACGATACAATCTGCTCCTGCGGCGATCGCCGCAGTAAGATGTCTTCCCGCCATCGAGAAGGATTCTTTAGGAGCATAGCTAGAAATCGGCCATCCACAACACTGGACGCGACCTTCGTAATAAACTGGCGTTGCGCCAACGGTACGAAAAATATTTTCTAGGGATTCTGGCTTAAAAGGATCGTCAAAGCGAGTGACTGTTTGCGATCGCAATAGGTAGCAACCATAAAAAGCGGCACATTTAAGGTTAGCTAAGGAGCGAGTTACCTTTGTCGCTAGCTTTTCTAATCCATAATCACGGATCAAAATCCAAAGTAGATGCAAAACTTCTGTAGAGCCTTGAAAATTATGTCCTTGGGTATTGAGAAAGCTGTTTACTTCATCTTTGCGATTGGAATCCGAACTCTTAAGTTTATCGTTGACACGACCAAGTACGCCCTGACAGGTACTACATTGCGTCATTACAGTTAAATTCAATTCTTCGGCAAGAGAAATGTTTCGGGCATTAATTACGTCCTCCATCAGTTCATCCGTTTCTTTGAATGTACCTGAGCCGCAGCAAGTTGCCTTATGCAATTCAACAAGTTCGATACCTAATGCTTGGGCGATCGCTGTCGTTGAGGCATGTAGCTCTTTGCAAGCGCCTTTAGCAACGCAGCCTGAATAGTAGGCGTATTTCAATGCTTTTGTTTCAGTCATTTCTTTCTATTGCAGATTAGTTTGACGATAAGTAAAGGGCGGTATTTTTTACCGCCCTTTACTTACTAGGATTTTAAAGATTTGAGAAGTCCGCCACAGGCATCAAAAAGCAGATCGATTACATAATTAAAGCCATCTGCGCCGCCATAGTAAGGATCTGGCACTTCTTTGTCGGTATGAGTTTCGCAATAGTCGCACATCATTTTTACCTTGTCGGCAAATTTTCTCTGCGGATCGAGGGCGAGAATATTGCGATAGTTATCCTTGTCCATCGCTAAGATCAGATCAAATTCGCGCAAATCATTTAACTCAAATTGTCTTGCGGCTCCAACAAAGTTCATACCGCGTTCTTTCGCTGCCGCTCGCATACGCCGATCGGGTAATGCACCAACATGCCAACCGCCAGTACCTGCGGAGTCACAAACTATGCGATCGCCTAAACCTTCTTGCTCAACTAGAAGATTCATGATGTTTTCGGCAGCAGGCGATCGGCAGATATTTCCTAGACAAACAAATAGAATTTTCTTGGTCATACTCATTAAGGATCTAAGTATCAAACTTTGATAGAAGGATTTTAGAGCTAGGATGGGCGGCGCGAAGCGCCGCCCATCCTAACCTCTTGATTGCCAACGAATTTTTAATAAATTGCTAGGCACAGAGAGCTAAAACCTGTTCAGCGACTTTGGGTGTAACATCTTGATGCTCACCTAAAGCAACAAAACCACGCTTCTCGAAGCGATCGATAATTTTAGGAATTACATCTAATCCCACACCATAGTCTGATAGATGGGTGCGAACACCGACAGCCTCAAAAAACTCGCGAGTTTTAGCGATCGCCCGATCAATACGGACTTCTTCAGTAGCATCAACTAGACCCCAAACTCGTTCGGCATATTGCAAGAGCTTTTGACGTTTGCGATCGCGTCGGATGGTCAGCATATTCGGCAAAACAATTGCTAAAGTTTGAGCATGATCAATACCATGCAGAGCTGTCAACTCATGTCCGATCATATGCGTTGCCCAATCTTGAGGAACACCTACGCCGATTAGTCCATTTAGAGCCATCGTGGCGCACCACATTACATTTGCCCGTGATTCATAATCATGGAGATCGGCTAATGTTTTGGGACCTTCTTCAATCAAAGTTCTGAGAATAGACTCTGCCATCCGATCTTGCAACGGTGCATTAACTGGGTAAGTTAAATACTGTTCCATGACATGGGTATAAGCATCAACAATTCCATTACTGACTTGACGAATAGGCAGAGAATAAGTCGTTTCAGGATCTAACACTGAGAATTTGGGAAATACCAAAGGGCTAGAGAAAAATAACTTGTCTTGAGTTTCCCATTTAGTAACCACAGAATTTGTATTCATCTCAGAACCAGTTGCAGGCAAAGTCAAAACTGCCCCAAAGGGAATCGCTTTTTTTACAGGGGCTTGTTTAGCACAAATATCCCAAGGATCTCCTTCAAAGGGAACGGCGGCAGCAATAAATTTTGTACCATCAAGTACAGAACCACCACCGACCGCGAGCAAGAAATCAATTCCTTCAGAACGAATCAGTTCAACAGCTTTGAGCAATGTTTCCAGATGTGGATTTGCTTCAATTCCACCAAATTCGAGAAAGCTACGATCTGCTAGAGCGACTTTTATCTGCTCGTAAACCCCATTGTTTTTGATGCTACCGCCACCATAAATGACAAGGATTTTGGCATCATTGGGAATTTCTGCACCGATATTCGCGATTTGACCTTTACCAAATAGAATCTTGACTGGGTTATAAAAAGCAAAATTTTCCATGATTAACTCAGAAGAGGAATAGATTGGGAGCTATAGCTATAGCCAAAACCCAGAAGAGAGTTG
>CAIJEA010000022.1 GCA_903819605.1 uncultured cyanobacterium
CCTTTTGTGAGCGTTTGCTGCGCTCTGATGTTTAATCGAGATCCTAATGTTCCTCCTTTTAATACTTCTTGGAGCTATAATCCAAACTGGTGGGGACGTTTGAGAAATCAATTGGGATATAGGCTAATCGATCGCTTTGCTAAGCCAGTTACAGGATTGATTAATGAGTATCGCCAACAAAATAATCTTTTGCCATTCAGACATCCAAACGATGCCTATTCCCAACTCGCACAAATCTGCCAACAACCTGCTGCATTTGAATTTCCGAGAGAGTCTTTGCCTTCCTGCTTTCACTTTACTGGCCCTTACTCAAATCCTGCTAGTCGCGAACCTGCATCTTTCCCATTTGATCGATTGACGGGGCAACCGCTTATTTATGCTTCTATGGGTACTATTCAAAATCGTTTGTTAGAAACGTTTCAGACTATTGCTGAGGCTTGTCAGGATTTAGATGCACAGTTAGTAATTGCTTTGGGCGGTGGAAGCACTCCCGAACTTCTACCTAATTTGGCTGGTTCTCCTCTAGTTGTTGAATTTGCACCACAATTAGAACTGCTTCAGAGAAGCGCACTTACAATTACCCACGCTGGTATGAATACTACTTTAGAATCATTGAGCAATGGTGTACCGATGGTTGCGATTCCGATTGCAAACGATCAACCTGGAGTAGCCTCCCGAATTGCATGGACTGGTACTGGTGAGGTAGTACCCCTTAAGCGTTTAAATGTCTCTAGTCTAAGAAGTGCGATCGCAAAAGTATTTACTGAAGATTCTTATAAAAACAATGCTCGTAAGCTTCAAGAAGCAATTCAAGTAGCTGGTGGAGTCAAGAGAGCCGCTGATATTGTCGAACAAGTGTTTCAAACTGGTAAGCCAGTTTGAAAATTGCTGAAATGACCATTATTGACACCAAAAACCTAGAAAAGCCAAATTATGCAAGAACAAGACAGTTCTACAGACACCAATACTAATTTCAAAAAATACATTACTACTAGTGAAATAGACAGAGTATTTAGTGTATTTCAAACTTTTAGTAAAAATACTGAATGTATTGATTTTTCTTCAGTAAACAATGACGAAAAAGTTTTAACTATGTCCTCAATTGGACAATTAGGACGATTTGGGAATCAACTCTTCCAGTATGCATTTTTAAGTATTTGTGCTAAACAAAGTGGTGCAAAAATTGAATGTCCTGCATGGATAGGTCAAAGTCTTTTTGGATTTCAAGATGCTGCTATAACGAAATGTTTGCCTCCTGCCATTGAATATAAGCATAATGAAGCAAATCTTTTTGATGTAATTCCAGAGTTTACGCCTTACATTGAAAAGATTGCACAATCGAAGAGCATTTCAGTTGGAGTTGAATCTTTAAATTCAGGTATTTACAATGTTGATTTATGGGGCTTTTTCCAATTACATAGTAAAGCCTTTAGACCTTATCAAGAATATTTTCGCTCTCTATTTCAACCTGTCGATGATTTAAAAATTCCTTTGAATAATGGTTTGAATATTTTACGCTCTAAGGGAAAAACGATTGTTGGTATTCATATTCGTAGAGGTGATTATATTACCGAGCCAAGGGCTGGATTTACATTGATATTTCCTGCAAAATGGTATTGTCAATGGCTTGAAAGTATATGGGATGAGTTAGAAGATCCAGTTTTATTTCTTTGTAGCGACGATTTAGATAACGTTCTTCCTGAATTTGCTAAGTTTTCACCAGTGACGATACAAAATTTAGCAATAAAATTGCCAGATTTTTTTAAGGAGTTAGATATAGATTTTTATATGGACTTCTTTATTTTGAGCAACTGTGATGTAGTTTGCACTAGCAACAGCATTTTTAGTTTTGCAGCTTGTATGCTTAATGAACGAGCTAATATGTTTGTTCGTCCAATCTGGGATTTTTCTATCAAGTTTATGATTTTCGATCCGTGGGACAGTAAACCGCTTTTATGGTTGGGAGACAAACAGCAAAGATTCTTTAAAAATTTTGCCGAAATTTTATATACTACCTATGTAACTCAAGGAGCTTGGACAATGCTCAAATCGATAATTGTTTACATTCCTGCGAGTATTATTAAAGGATGGGGAATTAGACTATATCTAGGCTATAAAGTTCAAGGATTTGTTGGAGTTCTGAAGAGTGTTTTGCATACATTTGGTTGGAAATCTGCTTGGCAGCATCTAGAGACAAATATTTCAGGATATGCCGATAAATAGAAACTTAGTTATTTTGATTAAGAATTGGGTTAATTATCTAAAATATTTTTTTAATCTTACATATGACTATACCAAAAAACTATTTGTAAGTTGCGCTCAAATATATCAAATGAGAGCTCACAATCAGCCACTGTAAATATTTAAACCCGTTCTAGTGGAAAATTGAAATCAGCATTTCCACTAGAACCAATGAGATCGGATGCTGTTACAAAGTGCGATTGCCATAGGATCGGGTAGCGTGAATTGGATCGGGTGCTGTTACAAAATGCGATCGTGACTACGATTTTAGGCTTAAAATATCAGCAAGCCAGCTATTTATTGAGAGGAATCTGATGGGCGCAGCGCCTTATTGGTACTATACAAATTATCAGCCCGATCTTAATGCAGCCTTACAAGCGCTAAGAGAAAGTGAATTTCAGGCTGGTCGATATTATCCTGCAATATTATTTTTAGATTTTCCAATCACGGAAAGCTCTCCTGCTCCTGAAGCGCAGCATCAATCTATTGAGGCAGCAATTGAAGCATCCGATGCCAGTGGAACACGTTCAATCCTTGATATTCTTCGAGTCTCAGAGATACCATGTCCATTTTCAAGAGAAGAGTTTAAGGCTGCGATGCTTGGAGGAAACTTTAAAATACTTGAAGAAGTATTTAATACTGCTTTCCCAATCCCTTCAGAAGAATTAGTTGCGCTGTTCGGTACTGAGTATCCGACTCATGAAACGATCGATGAAGTCATTTTCGACAACGCCAATCCTGAAGCATCAGGTGATTTTTGGGAATCTATTGATAGAGGAACAGCTAGATATATTATTGTCTATGAAGTAGATCGACCTAAAGAAATCTTCTTTATCGGTTATTCTTTTGACTGATAGTGATGCAACAATTTTGAGCGACCCGCCAAGCTGACCTAGTAAAAAAATAAATGTGCAAATTTTCCACTAAAACGCAGAGCGATCGCTAGTCTCTATAAACCGTAAAAAATATTTATTTCATTCCGATCGCAAGCTTGGCAAACTAAAAGGAGCAAACAGTGACTGGTTTGACAGGACAGACTTTTATCCCGATTGGATTGTTACTAAGAGAGAGAGAAGTCAACTTTTTCAAAGCTACTAAAGGCTTGATATCAGTGATTTGATTGTTATCAAGTTCGAGTTCTTCTAAATTAGTCAAACTAACTAGAGGATATACATTACTGATTTGATTGCTATGGACTTTAAGGTATGTCAACTTAGTTAAACCCTCTAAAGTTTTAATATCAGTAATTTGATTGTTTGACAGCCAAAGGTTAGTCAAATCAGTTAAATTATTTAAAGGTTTAATATTAGAGATTTGATTGTAATCAAGACCGAGACCACTTAAATTAATCAAACTCGATAGAGAACGCACATCATTGATTTGATTATTTGACAGCCAAAGGTCAGTCAAATTAGTTAATCTTTCTAATGGTTTAATATCTACGATTTGATTGCTTGACAGATGAAGGGCAGTCAAATTAGTTAATCTTTCTAATGGTTTAATATCTACAATTTGATTGCTTGACAGCCAAAGGTCGGTCAAATTAGTTAAACTCTCTAACGGTTTAATATCTGCGATTTGGTTTTGGTCGATGGTAAGGTCAGTCAAATTAGTTAATCCTGAGAGAGATTCAATACTGCTAATATGATTCTTAAAGATGCTGAGTCTACTCAAATTAGTCAAAACGACCAAAGGTTTAATATCTACGATTTGGTTATCTGCAAGCTCAAGTTCAGTCAAATCAGCTAATCCAGTAAGAGGTTTAAGATCGCTGATTTTATTTTTGGTAAGACTTAGATGAGTCAGTTTAGATAAATTCTCTATAGGCTTAAGATCGCTGATTTGATCGTAAGGGAGCCAAAGTGTAGTCAAATTAGTTAAACTTTTTAAAGGTCTAATATCGCTGATTTGATTGAGACCGAGTATAAGCTCTGTCAAATTAGTTAAGCTCTCTAGAGGTCTAATATTGATGATTTGATTGCCCGCGAGGTTAAGTGCGGTCAATTTCTTTAAATTCTCTAGAGACTTAATATCGATAATTTGATTGTCAGAGAGATCGAGAGCTTTCAAATTAGTCAAACTTGCAATCGGTGCAATATCTTTTATATTGTGAACGAGGGTAGAAGAAATTTTGAATTCCGATAGGCTATTTAGTCTAGAGTTGGCTTGCTTGCAATCTTGTGTACCAGCTTGCTTTAGCATTAGTTCTATGGTCTTTCTGGTTTCTAACGGGAGCGTATCTTTTTGCAGACACCATTGCTCAAAGCTTTGATGAGTATTCGGAATTGCTTGTGTCATTGATACATGAAGCGATAGTAAGACTGTAGCTACCGAGAAAACACTGAATGTTAAAAGATTTTTCATACAGATTCCTGTTTTTCATAACTTTAACGCGAGTCTGCAAGTCTTTATGCGATCGCTGACAGAGTGTTATGCGATCGCGATCGCATAGTTAAACCTATGTAAATATTGGTATTCGTTCTAGGGGAAAATTGAAATTAGCATTTCCACTAGAACTGCGATCGCCTATTTATAAACCCCATACCTCAAATACCCCACTGCGATCGCTGTCTCGACCATGCCCCCAGTGCTTAAAAAGCACCCTAGATAATGTCTGGGGTGCTTCTTATATATTTGAGCATGACTTACATTAAGCTTCAGTGCAAAGTCTGATTAACGATTGGGCTGAAAGTATCCATCGCAAATTTTGAGGCGATCATAGACTAGATTTATCTCCACAGCTTTACAGATAGCCATATCGGAAAGTGCCAATAAAGAGTAATTTTTAAAACCGAATGGTGTTAGATATTCTGTTTTTCCCTTGTGGAAATGCTCTATTTTCACGAGAAATCTTTGTGGTGAGTAACGCAACAATAAATTTTAAAATCATTTCTTTTTTGCCATCTTTCGATTAGTAGGATCTTGGGCTAGATAGATAAAATTAATACTTCCACAATTGCTGCAACCACTACTGCTGACAGAGATAAAGTGAAAAAGCGACCATTTAAGAGACCTGAACCTAATAAGTCAGCATTTCGTCCAAACGCAAAAAAGAGAGACCAAGCTTTAGTTTGGCTAATATTTTCAAAGTTATTGAAGTTAGGAGAAAAAATAGGGGACATAGCAATTACCTGTCTAAATTCTATTGAATGCAATAAAACTTAACATTGTGCCATTTATTTCGCAATCCTTTTTCACGATTAACTTCATATTTATGTCGTTTGAAATAAGTCTTTTGATTAGTAAACTCATGCTCAGAGTAAAGATGATTCTTACCCCTAGTCGAATGGTTGTCGAACAGCATGGATAAGTTGATTTAGGTGCGATCGCTATTTAGTTGTTCTAATAGAAAATTGAAATCAACACTTTCTACTAAATCAACGTTCACCTATCCACTTACAAAATGCCGAAAATACCCCACTACGATCGCTGTCTCAACAATGCCCATAGAAATTACCTATGTGCCATGCACCCCGAAGGCGCTAGCGGCGATTCATGTCCAGACTTTGCTGGTAATGGTTGGGATCTATGGTGTCCCGAAGGCTATAAATTTGTAGACGAATAGCTTGTTAAATTACCAGTGACCTATGAAACTAACCATGCACCAAGTATAACGAGATCGCAGCAGTTGCAGATTTTCAAGACTCACCCAATGTTTACAGGCTTGTGTCTGCAATGTCGCTATATTTATGTAGAGAATAGCGATCGCCTTAATTGGAATTGTCCTATGTGTGGATGGCAGAACCACTAATTATTGAAAAACTGACGGCGCATTTTCCGATACTCTACCTGTAAAGCATCTGATTGAACGTGCAATTCTTCATTAAGGTCATAGGGGACAATCTGGGGATGTTGAGATTCTACAATCGGTTTATCTTGATTGAAAACCTTTAAGACCCGTTTACGCGCATCTGCATCTGCCCAATTACCAGTAAAAAAGCTCCGTAGATTGATCCATTTACTTACCGTTGTCTGGTCATCAATCGGAACATGAGCGCTGTAAATAAGCAATCTGCCAAATACTAAATGTACTTCTAGCACAGTAATATTAGGCATAAAGAAAGCTGTCCGAGTTTTAACTACTGAAGGTTGCTTCGATGCCAAAAAGCCCCAAATACCTTTAGGTGGTGATGCATTGACCATTACAGTTGCTCCAGCACCAGTTGGATAATTTTCCACTGTAAATTCAGCAATTTGTGGACGATCTTTATCGCCAAAGGAACCAGCATGAACGAAAGGTACGTGAGCAACATCTAAGGCATTTTCCATAACACGGCTGTAGTGGGTATGCCAGAGAAAATCCCCATGAAGAGATTTGAGCTTAGGATCGTTAAAGTTAGGTAATTCTGGAATTGGGATACGCTCTACTTCAGTGGCATCACCCATGAATAACCATACCCATCCATATTTTTCTTGAGCATCATAAACTTTGACCTTAGCTCTATGGGGGATAGGTGTATTAGGTAGATTTGCAGGAATATTTGTGCAGCTTCCATCCGCTTGATATTCCCAGCCATGATAGGGACAGACGATACATCCACCTTTGATCCGTCCACCAGATAAAGCTGCGCCACGATGAACGCATAGATCCTGCATCGCTACAATCTGCTGAGAATCCGTGCGATAGATCGCCAAATTTTGATTCAGCACTTTAATACGCTTAGGCGTAGATGTAATTGCATCTGAGAATTCAACGGCATACCAGAAATTTTTCAGCATAGATTGATTTTAGCTACTTCAGTTGATAAATAACTAAGATTTAACTACTTTTTTTTGATCCATTTGCATGGCGATCGCCTTTCCTGAAGATAATAGCGATCACCTTAATTGGAATTGTCCTATCTGTGGATGGGAAGCTTAATCTTCTTTTAAGAAAGCGTTCTCAAGATTTAATCAATGACCGCGCTCGTAGTCGATAGGCAGACGTTTGTTGACGAAACCTATAGATAGGGATAAAGAGGGTAAACACCAAACCTATTGTACTTCCTATAGAAATCAGGCGCACCAAAGAAATTATAGCTTCCGATTTTTCTGCAATCGTTAGGCTGAACATAAGAACTGAAACTGTACCTAAAAGCTGAAGTACAAAAGATTGTGGCAATCCTTTTTTGAGACAAGATCTAACCATTAATGTTGCGGCACTACCAGTGAGTAATCCTACCCAAATTACAACGCCAACTAAAATTCCCCACACTCTTCCATAGGGATCTTGAATTTTATGACCGATTTCTTCCATATATTCACTGTAAGTAGTTGCTACCTGCCAAAACCGTGGAACTACCCAAGACCAAGACAAGGCAAATATCCAAGAACCTAAGAGTAAACTGCCAACCATCGATACGGTAATATTCCAATCTATTTTTTTTGCCAGATTTACTATTACGCTCCCAAGTCCGATACCAAACAAAAGCCAAACCCATGTTTTTGATAAACCCCATATACAGGGTATAGTCAAACAACAGAAAAGATATATCGCGATCGCCCAATAGGGAAGGGTTGGCACACTAGGGACAAAGGGAGCCATTTTTAGTGAAATGGGAACTATTAGAGTCGCTTCATTAGCGTTGGAATTCAAGACAATCTGTCGATGAAATAGGCAATTTGCCATCAGACGGTTGGTTTGTAAGGTAACACTACAGTTTATGGAATTGCTGCTAAAGTGAGAAGGCTCAATCGTAATCCAAGGATAGAGATCGCTTGGATGGGGGATAACAGACCAACTCCCTTCTAAAAGGGTCTCAGAAATAGGGTTGGTTGCGGTTAGAACTTGTACTAAAGTTTCATCAGTCCTCGTTGCTTGAAAAGTTAATTTCTCATAACTGAGTATCACTTCGGGCAGTCGGTTTAACCCAAGGGGTTCGAGTTCTGCTAAAGCAGTTTTCGCATGAGGATACCGATATTTGGAATTTGGTTTTACGAGCTTCTCTAACCATTCCCTTAAACCAAGATCGATCTGGGGAACGCGATCGGCAAAGACTAATGTGACATTCTCGTAAAGAGTTTTAACATTTGTAGGTTGAGTACCTGTTAGTACACAAATTAGCGTGACCCCAAACCCATAAAGGTCTGTTGCTGCGGTCAATTTTTGTTCGTGCCACTGTTCGGGAGCAAAAAAGCTGCATCTCTCTGCAACAAGTTGTATAGGGTCGCTACGATCGCGAAATAAGATCGCCTCGAATCCAATCAGATAGATGTGGTTGAAATTGCTATCGATCAAAATATGCTCGGGTCTAATATTTTGATGGACGATGGGTGGATAGAAGTTTTGCAGATAAATGAGAATCTCTAACACTTGGACTGCGACCTGCTTGATGCCCTCTAGGGGAAAGTCTGACAGGCTGGCTAAGGTCTCAGCATCTTCGTATGACTGCACGACACAATAACTAGATTCTGTAAAGAAGGCTCTAAGATATTTGGGAATGCCCCTATGTTGCAAGCCTTGTAGAAGCTCTATTTCTCGTTCGATTTGGGGAAATCTTGACTGAGCGATCGCGTGGTCATCAGGAAAGGGATAAGACAAGATCGAGACGGATTCTTGACTGTCAATGTCTATGGCAACATAGATCGCCCTATTCAAGCAATAAGGCTCTAATTCTCGGTGAATTTGATAGCCATATAATGAGAAATCAGGTATGTCACCCATGTTAGAGATTAAGTAGCAACGTTAAACTAGCAGTAAGTATAGCGTTGCTACTTAATCCATGTTAGAGATAACTGACTCAAAAAAATTTGAAATCGTCTTCCTTAACCATGTCTCCTTATCTGTAGATAACGAGGCTTATTGCATTTACATCCCAGATTTGCAGCTTGGTAGGAAGGATGATCAGTAAGCTGGAAAGTTTCATATCTTAATAACAGCGATCGCTTTTGCTGCAAAATTTCCACTAGAACTATGAGGCGATCGCTTTTTGGTAAACTTAAAATTTCAGACAACTAATTTTATGCAAACAATTCGCTGGATTCGGGTAATTCTCTCAACGGTTTTTATCTTGTTGGGATTGGCTTTCGGCTTATATTTCTATATCAAAGAACATTCACCCGCGATCGCTACTTTCGATGGCTGTGCTGTTGTTTTTGCGCCTGATGGTAGCAGTGAAAATATTCCTTTTGGCGATTCTCGTTGTCCTAAGTAGGCGATCGCCAAAGTAGAAAATTGAAATAGCTTGTTCTAGTGGAAGTTTTAGGCGATTCGTTCTAGTGGAATGTTGGGCTAGAGATCGCTTTCACCCAGAAGATTATTGCATCGCTTCTGAACTATGCAGTTACATTGCGATTAAATGAGGTAACGTTTTAAAATCCCACCACGACAAAGGCTCAAGGCAAAAACTTTACTTCTAAATTCACGATCAAACTAGTTAGACTTATTGAATGCTCACTTATCTATAAAAACAATGTTTAGTTGGAAACAATTTGGTAAGGCTGTCTGGAATTTAGGAAAGTGGTGGACAGGAATCTCAGGCATTCTGTATGTTGTAGAATTTCTAGCGGGTTTAATTCATATTTACGTGCCAATCAGCCTAATATTTATAACGCTTGTGTCATTTGCATTTGGGATATTTGCGATCTCAATTGGCTACGTTATCTATTCTTCAATTCAATAAAAATGTTACGTGCGAAATTGTTGCTCTAGCGAACTTAGCGAAGGTTTAAACAGATTTTCAAATTTTAGCGCTCTCCTAGCGAATATTACATTCCATTAAAAGCAAATTATCTAGATCTATTTTGTTGCTTTGCGTCCGAACCTGTGCTGTCACCGTGCTATTCAGCAATTTTCTAGCGATCGCCCAATATTACCGATCGCACCATGACAAAAGCACGAAAGATCGGCAACGCGATTGCAAGTCTTTGTTCATCCGAAAGGACTTGCGATCGCGCCGCCTCAAGACTCAGATTAAAGATCGACTGTAAGTGCCACTGCGACAAACGGCTAAATTGTTTCAAAAAAGCCCAAGGAGTAAACAAGTCAGCCGTCCGTCTGCGTTACCACTAATCTCTAAAGTGCCGCCCGTTCGCTTCGTTGCGATCGCTTCGTTTGCTTCGTTACGGCGTTCGCCAGTCCTGATATCAAAGGTTAGTTGCGATCGCATAGGTGTTTATGGCTCACATCTTCACTAAGCCGCACTACGCTCTCTCCACTGCACTCTCTCAAGTTGCCTAATTTCGCTTGAATATATCTTTGATGTGTCGCTACGATAGGCTACGGAGTATTGCAGTTTTCAGATAAGTACGGTACGAGCTTCAGTCTCAATAAAATAACCAAGAAGGTCTTTTTCTTGTAGAGAAGCAATGAAACAAGAAAAAGATGTATCTAAATCCACTCTAGTTCTAGGCTTAACTTTACGTAAAAAAGCCTTTAGTTTTGACCAAAGCATTTCAATAGGATTTAACTCAGGAGAATAAGTAGGTAGAAACAAGACCTTCGCGCCAACAGCCTCAATAGCCTCTATAACTAATTGATTAGTATGAACATTGAGATATCCATGACGACAACCGCCCCCTTCCATAGAGCAGGAACCAGAATTCCACGAACGAAAAAAAGAAAAGTCTCTGTATTTGTCCCACCAGCAAACATCAGACTCGCAATTACACCAGTCATGCACATTGCCCCAATCAAGGGTTTGTATTTGGCAAGGGTTTCATCAAAATTACCCGACAAAAAATCTAGGGCAATTGTGTTTGCCTTAGTCTTTGCAACAGAGCGGGATAAAGGTTCATCAGGTAACCCCTATAAATATTATATTGCTTGCCTAGATACCGCCACCGCAAACGCAAGTAGCCTGATTTTGTCTCTATCGCAACAGTACCTTTTTTGGATTTTGGGGACTCACAGAGGACTTAAATCGTGACACTTTATAGCGTTTTACAGCACTTTATGCACCAGATTTAAATCATGGAGTCTTGTAAATTAAGCCCTCAACGGGATTTGAACCCGTGACCTTTCCCTTACCAAGGGAATGCTCTACCCCTGAGCCATGAGGGCGTTTTTTTTACGCTTTGTAATTATGACATAGTGACGTACGTTTGTATCAAGCTCAAAAAAATATTTTTATTAGGATAAAATAGCTCACCGTCTGATTAAATATAGCTAACTTTTTTATGAATACAACAAAGACTTTATACGAAACTGACTTTAATCTTTTGCTGACAGAAACCGTAAATCTATTATGCAAAGGAGATGTTGGCAAATTGGATTTGGAGAATCTGGCCGAAGAAGTTGAAGATATGGGGAATAATCGCAAAGATGCTTTGGAAAGTAATTTGATTAGAGTTTTACAGCATCTACTCAAATGGAAGTGTCAACCTCAAAAGCGAACTAATAGCTGGAAAGGATCTATTACTGAGCATTCTCTACTTTTAAATAGGGCTTTCAAAAAGAGTCCTAGTCTTAAGCCTTATTTTGAAGATGTTTTTGCAGAATGCTATCAAGATGCAAGATTGATCGCTGCTCAGGAGACAGGCCCTGATATTTTGATTTTTCCAAAGGTTTGTCCATTTGATCATGGAGATGTCTTGAATCCTCAATACTTACCTGAAGACTAAAAAAAGCCTTGGAAATATTTCCAAGGCTCATAAAGAAGAGTGTAAATGAAAAATGAAAATGTGAAAGCTACTGAATCTTGCGTTGATTGCTATCAATCACCTTCTGAACCTCAGGACCTGGTTGATAGGTGTATCCCCAAGTCGCATTCTGGCTATCGTCAATGATTCGAGGTGTCACTACAATAATCACTTCATTGCGGACATTCTGATTAGTTTCTTGCCTAAACAATGCACCAATAATCGGTAGATCGCCTAAGAACGGTACTTTAGTTAACGTTTGACGATCTGAATCTCGAATAATCCCTGATAGAACGAGGGTTTGACCATCTCTGATCCGAATTTGTCCAGAATTCAACGTCCGCTTAGAAATCAAACCTTGGGAAGTTTGAATACCTAGTACGGTTCCTAATTGCTGCGTTGAAACTAGGGCACTTACACTAGGCGATATCGCAAAGTTAATAAACCCGTTGTCATCAACCCGCGAAACATTAATATTTAGGGTCAGCCCTACTGGCGAAGTAGTTACTGTTTGGGATGGAAAATTCTGAGTTGTGTTACCAGAGGTGATCGTTGTAATCGTAACGGTGTTGGCTGTTACTACATCTTCTGTGAGAGCAACCGTTGCTGATTCGCCTTCTTGGACAGTTAGAGTTGGATCGGTAATGACTTTAGCATTTCCACTCACTACTCTAGCGCTGAGGGAACCAAATAATCTCTGCGGTGATGTAAGAATTGATGGTATTCCATTCGTATCATTAAAATTTAAGCCCAGTACACCAGCTGTAGATGAAATTGCCGTGCCTGTTCCACTTCCATCGGTATTACTTGCATTAAATGAAAGAGATGAGCCAAGAGTTTGGGACTTATCAAGATTGACTTCGACAACTTTTACGTTAACTGCAACTTGACGCTTACGAATATCTAACCGAGCAAGCTGGGCTTCGGCAAATTCGATTTGTCTAGGACTACCAATTAAAGTTAGAGAATTTCCACGCTCTTCGGCAATAACTTGCAAGCCTTTTAATAGCGGAGTAGCACCAGATTCTGGAGTAATTGCGATAGTTTCTAAAGTTGGAACAGTCTCGGTTGGTACTGTTACAACTGTTGCAGAAGAAGCAGTTCCGACGGTTGCTGTAGTTGCACCTGGAATAGCACGTTGGCGGTTGACAATACGAGAAGCACCCAAACCAATCAGATAAGCTGATGCTTCCCCAACAGTAATTTGGTTGAGACGATAACTTTTTGTGGCTAGGTTTTTCAGGGTTACAGGAAGCTTTGTTGCCACAAAGATTGTCTGCCCAATACGATTTGCTTCCAATCCAGAAATTCTCAATACGTTATTAAACACATCCTGAGCAGTTTCATTCTCAACGGCAAGACTAACTGGTTGTTTTAAACCTGTAGCTGCGCCAGCAACTGGAGCAGCAGCACCAGCAGCAGTTGGAGCTTCTGCGGAAACAACACTCAAACCAGCAACACGACCGATTAAAGTCAAAACTTCGATCGCTGGTGCATCACGTAAGGTGATTCTTGGTACTCTTTCGGCAGTACCAAGATCGATAATATCAGCACGAAGTTTAGAGGTTGTTGTAGCAATGTCACCAACAGGAGGAGTTTTTATGGGGCGAAAAGGTGGAACAACTCCAGGAACACGACCTTGTAACTGGGGAGTTACTGGATTTGTAACTGGTGGTGGTGTACTTGGTAATGTGGTCTGAGCTAGGCGCGTTGTTCCATCAGGAGCAGTAATCGTAACTTTAGGCTCAAATAATGGTTTACCAATGGCAGACGGATCTGAATTCGTATTTTGAGCAGTCAAAACCTTATTAGTTTCTGGAGCATTTTGACTGCTAACAACTCCAGTTTCAGGAGCATTAGCGGAAGAGAGAGTACCAACCTGACTAGCAGAAGGTTGCATCTCTAGGCTAAAGACCAAACTATCAGCAGTATCTTGACGTTTGATCAAATCCTTGAGCATTTCTGGGTCGGTAGCAGTAACCCGAATTTTGACTTTATTTGCCGCATATTGAGTAGCTTCGATCGCGCTAATCCCAGGCGCAGGATTAGTTTTAGCATAGCTAGCATTACCACTACCGAGTTGTAACTGCGCTCCATTTAATACTGCTACCCATGCTTTGCCTTGACGGGTATAGGTCACTTGTGGGCGATCGCTACTAGCAAAATTTAATGTGAGGTTAAGGCGATCTCCTGACACACTGGTATTGATGTCAGTAATTCGACTCGCAACAGCCACAACATCAGTCGGGTTTGCGGACACTTGGCTTTGAGCTTGAAGCGGAGCGATCGCCAAAACTTGTGGGCAACTCGCAGCTATTAGGAACCAGCAAGCTAAGGACTTAACCTTTAATTTCGCATTCAATTTCGCATTCATAAATACACTCCTCTGATTCCTCACGGGACTCAATACTCTTAAATCTTTCTAGTAAATCTGCAAGAACTCGAACATGCCCTAACTAAAGAAACGACACAACCAAGATAGAATTGACGCGATTATGGGTCGAGATTATACCACACTTTGTCGTTTTTAAATCAAAAAAAATAATGTATTAGATTGATTTCCCTCATCTATATATGCAAAAGACGGGGGCGAACAATAAATTATTATTTCTTCGGTGGTGCAGCGGCGGCGGCAGCTTTAAGTTCAGCTTCAGTTAAGGGTACAAAAGCTTCTAGAGTAAAGTCTGCTCCGATTAGTGGAGGTAAACTGTCAAGAATGTCTTTCTCTTTCCCAGGAGCGATTTGGCGGGAGAACTTAAACTTATCGCTAGGAAGAACTCTTCTAGTTAATTTTAAATCCTTAACCACAAGTAAAGGCTTCAAGCGCTCAATTTTTTGAATTGTGTTTAATACATCTTCAAATTTACCGTCAAAGCCAATTGTGAAGGAATAAGTCTTATACTGAGGACCCTTAACAACTTCTTTTGGTTGGAAAGCCCGTAATGTTCCCGCTAATTCATAGGCAAAATCTGGTGGTAAGGCGATCGTAATTGTTTTCGGTATTTGCTCCTGAATATCACGCATCAGCGTGTCCATATTGTCCACATTTGGTAAAAGAGATAGAACAAATAGATTTTGCTTATTCGCATCTTCAATTTTTTGAGCAACATTCCCTTTACTTGCTATTTTTTGTTCTAAGGCAGTGAGTCCAGATTTTTTTGTAGCAATACTCGTTTGTCCAGTCTGAACTTGATCCCAAATAGGAAACACATAAGAGGACGCTACATAGGCTGAGAGTCCGATGCCAGCAACCCCAATTAAGATTCCTAAAATCTTTGAAGTTAAAGTGACACCAAATAGTGTTACGCCACCAGCCGCACCGTCTGCATTTCCAGAAACAGCTCCAACATTTGTCATTTTATTTAATCACTCCTTGTTGTCTTAGTAGGTTAACTCTCGCAACTAAACCATCAGCGCCTAACTTTTGGAGTTCAGGTAATAGTTCAGAAGGACTTTTTGAGGTGATAGCAGTTTGCACCTGGAAGTTAACCAATGTAAAGTTTTTCTCCTTGGTCGCTTCTTGCAAACTGGATGAAACCAACTTTGTATTTTCCCCGTCTAATAGAGGTGATGCTTTGAGCAACAATAAATAATCATTTAACTCGTTATAGCTGGTGGTAGTTCCATCTAAATTGATCGTTGAAGATTGATTAGGATTTTGAGGACTTGGAGGAACTGATGTTTGGGAGATAGACTTTATCTGAACAGTAAGCGGAGTACGTTTTCTGATGTCATCAGCGATCGCACTAACAGGAAAATTCCCAATAAAGAGATTTAAAAGTGAACCAGTACTATCCTGTATCCCTTTCAATTGCTTTTCTTGATCTTCTAGAGATTTGATTTTGCCGTTTAGCTGCGATTCTTTTGCAGTCAGTGTTGAAAGTTCTTGTTGAATTCCTTCATTAGCGGAGTTCAAAAAGAAAAATGCACCGCCTACTAGAGCCAGCGAAACTACAGCAACTGCTCCACCATAGATCAGAAATTGGGAATCAGCGATCGGTTGACGTTCAACTGCTTGAGATTCAGCAGCAGCGCGATCGCTTAAAAAATTAATATCAAGCGTATACATTTTGTTAAACCTCCCTCAAACCTAAGCCTAGAGACACAGACATTGCCATGCGATCGTGGATGGGAATATCCCCATCAACAGATACGCCCATTGCAGTGAGTGGATCTACCGCAGTTGCCGCAATACCGAGTCTTTGACTAAAGAACTCATTTAATTGACCAATACAAGCACCAGGTCCTGCAATCAAAAGTTGTACA
>CAIJEA010000023.1 GCA_903819605.1 uncultured cyanobacterium
CTTGTTAAGAACTTTGACAGAACTTTAGTCAATGCTAACGCTAGACTTAAGCTTTGCTTTATCAGGCTTATGCTTAAGCGTATTGCTAAACCTTCCTAAAATATCAAATGGGTTCTATAAAATTGTTGCTGTTAGAGCATTTTATATATTCTTAAGTATGCATCCTTATAAATCAGATATTGGAACAGATTTAACGAGTTTGCTTGACGTTGATATGGCTCAGTCTTTTAAAACTGGTCTTAGCAAGGCATTTAACAAAGGTCTTGATCTTGCTTTTGATTTTCACCTTACATCTGCTTGTATCGGTCATAGTGTTACTGATTTTAGAATCGCGCTTAATCATGCACTCGCAATTAGTGATTGTATTGATAATAAACCGTTAATACAGATGTTATTTTTGCTGAACAAGAAATTACTTGATTTGAAAGTTACATCACCTGAGATAGAAATTATGCGACTAGTGATATCTCCTTGGTGGCAAACAAATAGAAAAAAATGGACGGATGAATTACTGAAAGTATGTATAGATCGCCGCAATATCGGTCACGATTGGCAATTTACTGATGAGGAAGTGGAACTTCTCAAGCAATATTACGCAGCCAATCTCCTCCTTGTCGAGTGCATGAACCGCAGCTACGTCAGCAAACAAGTCCGCGAAGAAATCGAATCAACGATGCTGTTGCCAAGTAAAAAGTAGATAGGCAAAAGGAAAAAATTATCACCACATTTTCCCGTAGGGGTTAAGCATTTGCGACACAATTTTTAAACCCATCACAGAGACATCATTCCGCAAATGCTTAACCCTCTTCGCCTAACATCCTTTTTAGCTCTTCTTCACTCTCAGCAGCCGATCCTGCGGAAATATTTGATTAAAAACAAAAAAGAAAGCCTCGCTTAGCGAGGCTTTCTTTTTTGTTAACAAAAAAGATTTACTTCAAGATTTTGGTAACAACACCAGATCCAACGGTACGACCACCTTCACGAATAGCGAAACGCATTTCGTTTTCGATCGCAATTGGGTTGATCAACTCAACAGTCATCTTGATGCGATCTCCAGGCATAACCATTTCAGCATCGCTACCATCATCAGCAGTGAAAGTAACAATAGTTCCAGTTACGTCAGTTGTACGTACATAGAACTGAGGACGATAACCAGGGAAGAAAGGAGTCTTACGACCACCTTCTTTCTCGGTCAAAATGTAAACTTGACCTTCAAACTGAGTATGAGGATTGATCGACTTAGGCTTAGCCAAAACCATACCACGCTCAATATCAGCCTTCTGAATACCACGTAGCAATAGACCTGCATTGTCCCCAGCAAGACCTTCTTCCAAGCTCTTCTTGAACATCTCGATACCAGTAACTGTAGTGGTACGAGTATCAGTAATACCAACTAGCTCGACAACATCGCCGACCTTGACAGTTCCACGCTCAATCCGACCTGTGGCAACAGTACCGCGACCAGTGATTGAAAATACATCTTCAACAGCCATCAAGAAAGGCTTATCAACTGCACGCTCAGGAGTGGGGATATAAGAATCTACGGAATCCATTAAAGCCCAGATCTTGTCAACCCAAGGATTTTCACCACGTTGAGTCTTAGGATTGGCAGTCATTTGCTTAACCGCTTCCAATGCCGAACCACGGGTAATAGGAATATTGTCGCCATCAAAGTCATAGGAAGATAACAACTCACGAACTTCGAGTTCAACTAGTTCAACTAGCTCTTCTTCTCCTTCCATTTGGTCTTCTTTATTCAAGAAAACGACAAGGTTAGGTACACCTACCTGACGAGCAAGCAAAATATGTTCGCGAGTTTGAGGCTCAGGACCATCAGCCGCAGATACAAGTAGAATTGCGCCGTCCATTTGAGCTGCGCCAGTAATCATGTTCTTAACATAGTCAGCATGACCAGGACAGTCTACGTGAGCATAGTGACGTTCAACAGTTTGATACTCAACGTGAGCAGTGTTGATCGTAATACCACGAGCCTTCTCTTCAGGTGCAGCATCAATTTGATCGTATGCCTTAGCTGTTGCTTGACCTGCTGCGGCAAGAGACATAGTGATAGCAGCAGTCAGAGTGGTTTTGCCATGGTCAACGTGACCAATAGTACCGATATTGACGTGGGGTTTGGTTCTCTCGAATTTAGCGCGTGCCATTTTTTCGTAATTATCCTTAACTTTGGTAATTGTTGCTCTAGTTTATAGAGCATTTTCGGTAATTATTACTCTAGTTTATAGAGTATTTGTCGAGTAATTTAAAGAACTACTCTTTTTTGCCCTTACTTTTAGCAATGATGGCTTCGGCCACATTTTTTGGCACTTCTTCATAATGGCTAAATTCCATTGAGAAGCTTGCCCTACCTTGAGTTGACGAGCGTAGGTCAGTAGAATAACCAAACATCTCAGACAAAGGAACCCTTGCCTCAACTCTTTTGCCAGATGGAGTATCATCCATACCTGCAATATTGCCACGACGACGACTAAGGTCACCGATGACATCACCCATGTAGTCTTCAGGAGTTTCTACTTCGACCTTCATCATCGGTTCAAGCAACACAGGTTGAGCCTTCATCACAGCTTCTTTGATTGCCATCGAGCCAGCAATTTTAAAAGCCATTTCCGAAGAGTCCACATCGTGGAAAGAACCATGAACTAGAGTCGCTCTGAGGTCAATCACAGGATAACCCGCAAGAATTCCCGATTCACAGGCTTCCTTCATACCTTGCTCTGAGGGCTTGATGAATTCCTTAGGAATCACACCACCAACTATTTTCGATACAAATTCAAATCCTGTACCTGGCTCAGTAGGTTCTAAATTGATCACAACGTGACCATATTGTCCCTTACCACCGCTCTGACGAGCAAACTTACCTTCAATATCAGTAACGGTTCTGCGAATGGTCTCGCGATAAGCTACTTGAGGTGCACCCACATTAGCTTCAACATTAAATTCACGCTTCATCCGATCAACGAGAATTTCTAAGTGAAGCTCGCCCATGCCAGAGATAATCGTTTGGTTAGTCTCTGGATCGGTCATTACGCGGAAGGTAGGATCTTCTTCAGACAGTGATTGCAAAGCCTTTGACAATTTTTCCATATCCTGCTTCGTTTTTGGCTCAACAGCTACGGAAATAACAGGTTCAGGGATGAATAGTGTCTCTAGAACAATAGGTGAGGTATCCTCACAAAGAGTGTCACCAGTAAAGGTGTCTTTGAGACCTAGTACTGCACCAAGATCTCCTGCTCTGAGCTCATCCACTTCTTGGCGATCGTCAGCCTTCAAGATGATCAAGCGAGAGATACGTTCTTTCTTGTTTTTACTAGAGTTTAGAGCATAGGAACCTTTCTTCAAGATGCCAGAATAAACTCGCACAAAGGTAAGACGACCATAGGGATCAGCCATGATCTTGAACGCCAATGCCGACATTGGTGCATCATCTTTTGCTTCACGAGTAGCCTCCTCACCATTAGGTAGCAAACCTTGAACTGGTTTAACATCACTAGGCGCAGGAAGGTAATCGATAACGGCATCTAGTAAAAGCTGTACGCCTTTATTCTTGAAAGCCGAACCACAAGTCATCGGGACAATCTTGCCGCTAAGAGTCCCTTTACGCAAGCCTGATCTAACTTCATCTTCAGTGAGTTCCTCACCTTCAAGATATTTTTCCATCAGATCATCGTCAGAATCGGCAACTGATTCAAGGAGCTTACCGTGCCAATCGTTAGCTAGTTCGACTAAGTCAGCAGGAATATCTATTTCTTCGATATCTTTGCCGATTTCATCTTTATAGATATAGGCTTTCATTTTGACGAGATCGATAATTCCTACTAGCTCTGCTTCACTACCAATAGGTAGTTGGATGGGAACAGCATTGGAACCGAAACGCGCACGAATTTGTTCTCGTACTCGTAAAAAATTCGCCCCCATACGATCCATTTTATTGACGAATACGAGGCGAGGTACTTTATAGCGGTCTGCTTGTCTCCATACAGTTTCGGATTGAGGCTGTACGCCACCGACGGCACAGAAAACTGCAACTACGCCATCAAGTACACGCATGGAGCGTTCTACTTCAATGGTGAAGTCCACGTGTCCAGGAGTGTCGATGATGTTAATGCGGTGATCTTTCCAATTGGTGCTGATAGCGGCGGCAGTAATGGTGATGCCGCGTTCGCGTTCTTGAGCCATCCAATCAGTTACAGCCGTTCCATCATGGACTTCACCTATTTTGTGAACTACGCCAGAATAAAACAGAATCCGCTCTGTAGTTGTGGTTTTACCAGCGTCAATATGCGCCGCAATACCTATATTGCGTACCTTATCCAAGGCAATAGAGCGTTCCACAGTAGTTTCCTCGTGTTTGTCAGGAATTAAGAATTTATATTAAGAATAGTATAGCGAGGTCGGCTAGAGTTTAATAACGGTAGTGGGCGAAGGCTTTGTTTGCTTCAGCCATTTTATGAGTTTCCTCGCGCTTACGGATAGTCTGACCAGTTTCGTTGGCAGCATCCATCAATTCGTTAGCCAATTTGGTAACCATGCTACGGCCAGCACGACCACGAGAATATTGTACTAACCATCTAAGAGCTAGAGCGACTCCGCGATCGGTACGTACTTCCATAGGTACTTGATAAGTTGCACCACCAACACGACGCGCCTTAACTTCTACAAGTGGGGTTGCATTACGAATTGCACGATCAAACACCTCTAGAGGTGGGTTACCAGTACGTTCGCCAATGGTATCGAGAGCTTTGTAAACAATATGTGAAGCTACAGAGTGCTTGCCGCGTGACATTACACGACGGATCAACATACTAATAAGACGGCTGTTATAAACCGAATCTGGGGGGGTTATGCGCTTTGACGCTTTTGTTCTACGAGACATTGCGGTACTTAATTCACCTTATAAAATGAATTGCTAATTTTGCTAAATTACTCTATCTGAATAAATTTTCTGAATGAGTTGTAAATGAATTTTACTTCTTCTTCTTACCAGTACTTGCTGCTGGAGCCTGACCTGGCTTGGGTCGCTTCGCTCCGTACTTAGAGCGTCCTTGCTTACGATCTTTTACGCCCGAAGTATCGAGAGTTCCACGAATGATGTGATAGCGCACACCTGGTAAATCTTTTACACGACCGCCTCTAATCATCACAACGGAGTGTTCTTGGAGGTTATGCCCAATACCAGGGATATATGCAGTGACTTCAAAGCCAGAAGTCAAACGTACCCGTGCCACTTTTCTAAGTGCAGAGTTGGGCTTTTTGGGTGTTGTAGTGTAAACGCGCGTACATACTCCTCTGCGTTGAGGACAGCTTTTTAGAGCAGGAGACTTTGTTTTCGTATTTATCGTTTGGCGCTCACTACGGATGAGCTGTTGGATCGTGGGCATAAGTGATGATTTGGTATATCTGCGGCTGTGTATTCTAATCAACAGCACATAATTATAACAAAGTAGATATTACAAAGTCAATTGCAAACAACAATTGTGTAATGGCTTGATCAGCTTTGTTATGTTTATGTTGGCTGTGGCGATCGCTGTTCTTATGTAGACAGCGTATAAGCAAAAAACAATATAGGCAAAACTAACGATAATTCACGATTCGGGCAAAGCCTGCTGGGTCAAGACTTGCTCCACCAACTAGTACACCGTCAATTTCAGGTTGAGCCATGATTTCGTCAATATTATCAGCTTTGACGGAACCACCATATTGAATTGTAACGTTGCGATTCATAAGTTTACTACGAATTAGACCAATTACGCGATTGGCTTCGCTAGATTCACAGGTGACACCTGTACCGATTGCCCAAATTGGTTCGTAAGCAACGATCAAATTATTTTGATCGACATCGACGAGATCGGCAGCAAGTTGCGAAAAAATCCAAGATTCAGTTTCGTTTGCGTCGCGTTGCTGCTTGCTTTCGCCAATACAAAGAATAGGAGTTAGTCCGTGAGCTTGTGCTGCTTTCAGTCGCTTGTTTACAGTCTCATCAGTTTCACCGAAGAATTGGCGGCGCTCACTATGCCCGATGATTACATATTTAATGCCTAGTTCAACTAGCATTGGCGGTGATATCTCACCTGTAAATGCGCCATTTTCTGCCCAATGGACATTTTGAGCGCCAATACTAAGGTTTGCTTGACCGATCGCTGGCACGACTGTTTGTAGGAGAGAGAGATTTGTATAGGGGACGCAAATAAGGATCTGCTGATCGGCGATCGCTGCTTCGGTTGCGGTGGCTTTGAGGTGGGCA
Organism: uncultured cyanobacterium; assembly: GCA_903819605.1. GTDB lineage: Bacteria > Cyanobacteriota > Cyanobacteriia > Pseudanabaenales > Pseudanabaenaceae > Pseudanabaena. The sequence continues at coordinate 6,260 of CAIJEA010000023.1, forward strand.
GGAAATTCCGAGAAAAATGTTTTGGCTTCAGACTGGGTTTTATACATTTTCCAGTTGCCAGCGATAACGATTTTACGCAATGCTCGTTTACCCCTAAGTTAAGTTTATGAAAATGATGAATTGTTGTTTATTTTACCGAAAGATGGATCATTAATTCTCTAATGACAGCCTTTACTTTGCCCCCAAAAACTGAATGAGTCTAGCAGAAGGCTGCTAGACTCATGTCTTAAAGTAATTCAATTAAAGTTTCTACTAGAGGTTTACTGGAACGTGTCGGTATTGATCAACTGTACGCTTTAGCCTTTATCTTTATAAACTACATAAGTTTGTCTCATTTTGTCTTCAATATTGAGGAAAACCTCTAATGAATGTTGAACAAAATTTAAGAGACCCCAATAACAATTCAGGCTATCGAAGCTATCAAAACTGCACCGATCTTTAGAATAAGCACTGCCCCGTAAAGATCGAAAGAATCGTGGGGAGCAACAAAGCGTCAATCCGATTTGACTTTTAACTCTTTCTTTTTGCTTCTCCTTTTTGCTTTCAAAATTTAAGCTAGGTTTGCGTTTGGATTGAGTTGCTCTGTCTCTTGTGCCATGTATATACATTAACTCAGATGGTGTTGCACGACACTATTTGTTTACATAAATTCACAAGTTTCTTGGCTGAATCAAATATAAACAAGCATGAGGAATATTTTAAAGATTAGCTGTCGAATAACTTAGCTATTTCGGAGAGAAGAGCGATATTCCTGACTTTTGGGGATTGGCATTTGTTAAGCTATGTATACTGAGCACTTTACCTAATACTGCCAAGACTTTCACTATGCTGCAACAATCTTCCCGTTACACGACGACTTGGGTGGATACGGTAAATAAGGTCAAGGCTGAGGCATGGAATACTCTCGCAAAACCTTTGACTACTCCTTTTTTTGAATGGGAGTGGCTCTCAAATCTGGAGAGTTCTGGCTGTGCGATCGCGCAGCAGGGATGGCTGCCGAGTCATTTATTGGTATGGCATGGTGATCTATTAGTGGCGGCTGCGCCTTTGTATTTGAAAGGGCATAGTCAAGGCGAGTTTGTATTTGACCATCAATGGGCGGATTTATCCTATCGGTTAGGAATTGAGTATTATCCAAAATTATTGGGGATGGCTCCCTTTACACCTGCGGTGGGTTATCGTTTTTTGGTGCATCCTGAGTTAAGCGATAATCCTAACGAATTATCAAAAATCTATGACTTAATGCTGGCGGAGATCGATCGCCTCTGTGACAAACATCAAATGTCGGGCTGCAACTTTTTATATGTCGATCCCAGTTGGAAGCATGAACTAGAGTCGAGGGGTTTTACAACTTGGATGCACCACAGTTATGTGTGGGAAAATCAAGAGTTTACGGATTTTGATGATTACCTCAAAAATTTCAATGCCAATCAGCGCCGCAATATTAAACGTGAGCGCAAGTCGGTCGAAAGCACAGGGATTACGATGCGGGTCTATACGGGTGAAGAAATTCCCCATTATTTTTATGGCTATATGTATGAGCTATATAACGATCACTGCAATAAGTTCTGGGGTGGCAGCAAGTATTTAAATCGCAAGTTTTTTGAAAACCTCGCCCATAGTTTTCGCGATCGCCTTGTGTTTGTGGCAGGAGAGATTGAAAACCATCCCCAACCAGTCGGGATGTCATTCTGCATTCGTAAAGACGATCAATTATTCGGGCGTTATTGGGGATGCGTGCAAGAAATTGACTGTTTGCACTTCAATGCTTGTTATTACAAGCCGATCGAATGGGCGATCGCACAGGGAATTAAACGCTTTGACCCAGGGGCGGGTGGGCAACACAAAAAACGGCGCGGATTTCCTGCCACCCCAAATTACAGTTTGCATCGCTTTTATCGCGATCGGCTTAAGCAAATTCTAGTTCCCTACATCGGTGAGATAAATACTTACGAGGCAAAACAGATTCAATCAATCAACAACGAATTGCCCTTTGATTTCGCGCCTCCCGATCTTCATGTTTAAATTGCCCACAGCAACCTTGAAAAGATAATCGTTGAGGCAAATGCTATTTTTCTTACACTCGAATAAATATAACAATATTGTGATTTAACAGGCTAAAATTATTTTAAGTGACGAGTGTGCCGAAAACGCAAGTTGTTTTCTATCAAGATGAAAATGGCACTGCTCCTGTTTTGGAGTGGTTGAAAAACATGATCAAAAAAGACCGTAAAGGTTATGCAAATTGTGTGGCTAAAATTCGGCAACTTGCTAGTACTGGCTATGAATTGCGAAGACCCGCAGCAGATTATTTACGCAATGGAATCTATGAACTGCGGGCTAAGCATATTCACGTTCAGTATCGCATTCTGTACTTTTTTGATGGTCAAAATATTGCAATTCTCGCTCATGCAATTACCAAAGATACAGAGCGAGTTCCCATTGTAGATATTGAGAGAGCGATTGAACGTAAGCGTCAGTTTGAAGAGAATCCAAATGTTCATACTTATCAAGAGGATTTAGATAATGGCTAAGACTAGTGATGCCCTCAAAATTATTGATAATTTGACTGGCAACGATCCTGAACTTGAGGATTTAGTAAGGGAAGCTTCGCTTAATGCTGTGGTGGCACAACTTATCTATGAGGCAAGAACTGCAAGAGGATTGACTCAAAAGGAACTTGCCGATCGCATTGGCACGAAGCAATCAGCGATCGCTAGACTTGAGGATGCTGATTATGATGGGCATTCGCTGTCAATGTTGCAAAAGATTGCTGGTGCGCTTAATCAAAGAGTTGAGATTAAGTTTTCGGAAATTGAGCTTGAGACAAGTGTGGTGTAGTGATCGCATTTCATATCAATAAAGTAGCGATCACTTAGCCTAAACCAACCCTTACAAGACAATAGTTTAAGTAGTTGTATTGACTTTGTGTGGAGATTTGCATCGGTCTATCAAACTAAAATATATTTGTATATCAGCAGTATCTTTAAAAATAATCATGAATAA
>CAIJEA010000024.1 GCA_903819605.1 uncultured cyanobacterium
AGTTCGCATCAACATCATTTCACGGCTACAACCAATTAATTGACGTTGCTCGTAATAATGACTATGCCAACTAGTAGCTAAATTAACTCCCACAGATAACAATGTTAGCGATCGCACATGCTGAGGATATTGTCGGGTATAGAGCCAACCAACTAAGCCTGAAATACCATGTCCGACTAGATGAACAGGTTCATTAATGGTTTGCAAGTATTCATGTAACGAAGCGATCGCTAGATTGAGATCGATGGGTTGATCGGGATCTTGGCAATATTCCCACTGAGCGATCGTATACTGACGCGATAGCGATCGCAGTAGCGGTAAGTCGAAACGGCGTAATGATTGACTAGTAGATATGCCAACAACTTGAGGAGAAGAAGATTGTCTAAATGTCATATTCTTATTGGGATTAATTATTATTTAAATTTGTTTTGTATAGCAGGTCGTTTTGCAAGGTTAATTTTGTCAAAGCAATCTAAAAATCAATTTATTTATTTAGTGGGCTGTGACTTCACTAATTATTTATTAGTGGGCTGTGACTTCACTAAGACAAGTTGGGCGGAGCATTGAAATTAGTCTAAGCCATCCTAATTATTCCCAATGGCCAATTTCACACTAAGAAATTACAGAAATTTGTAAAAAAGGATTGAGTAATGAATGCTTTTTTGGATAAGGTTTTTCAGCAATCTACATAAAAAAGTCATCTCGTTACTCAATCCTGCCAACGCATTTGAACTATGAATAATGAAACGGTGCTAAGTCAAACATCCGCGCCAGAACTTCATTGATGACACTTTAATCTTATTGAATATATCTGTCAATAGTTAAACAGAAATAAAACCATACAATGTGAGCTACCAACGCAGCGGGTGGCTCATATTGTATGGTTTTTAATTACTTACTTGTCTTGCAGTTGCCAAACCTTAACTGAGCGATCGGCACTACCACTAACAAGGGTTGGATCTTTTGGACTAAAACTTAGAGATAAAACGGGAGCCTCATGATCGCTGAGGGTTTGCATCAGATCACCCGTTTTGACATCCCAAATTTTAATTGTTTTATCAGCACCACCTGAGGCGATCGCCGTACCGTCCCGATTAAAGGCTACAGCTAAAACTCCACCCGTATGTCCAGAGAGAGTTTGAATAAGTTTACCTGTATTTGCATCCCAAATTTTCACCGTTTGATCTTGGCTACTACTTGCAATCAGTTTGCCATTGGGACTAAACGCGATCGCGTTTACAGGAGCAGTATGTCCAGTGATATTCAGAATTTCTTTACCTGTACTAACATCCCAAATTTTAATGGTTTTATCAAAACTGGCGCTAGCAATTCGCTTACCATCAGGCTGAAAAGCAACAGATACAACCTTATCTTGATGCCCTGTAAATGTCTGCAATAGGTCACCTTTCCGCCAATTCCAGAGCTTGATCGTTTTGTCAGCACTTCCACTGATTAAAGTCTTACCATCAGGGCTATAGGCAACGCTATAAACCTGTCCCTCATGACCTTCAAGATTGCTAATTGGTTTTCCACTGCGGAAGTTCCATAACTTAACCGATTTATCAATACAAGCAGTTGCAAAGGTATTTCCGCTAGGGTTAACAGCGATCGCGTTAATACCAGAAATAGAACCTAAGTGATTAGATAGAGTGCCGAAGGATTGATTGTCTCGGACATTCCATAACTTTAATGTGCGATCGTAACCGCCACTTGCAAAACTAAATCCATTAGGGAAGAAAGCTACAGCCCTTACCCAACCAGTATGTCCTGTTAGATTTAGCCGTAGCTTATAGCTAGAAACGACTGGTTGCGGAGTCGCAGGAATTGATGGAGAAGGTTTGGTAGTAAA
>CAIJEA010000025.1 GCA_903819605.1 uncultured cyanobacterium
CGCAATCTGAGCGCGACGAGATAAGGCGCGAATACGAGCCATAAGCTCAGGTGGATCGATTGGCTTAACGATGTAATCGTCAGCGCCAGCATCCAGACCCTGAACTTTGTCAGAACTCATGTCGAGCGCAGTTACCATCAAAATCGGAACGTTGTTGCCATGGGCTCGTAAACGACGACATAGGTTAATGCCGTCTAGTTTTGGCAACATGACATCTAATAGGATGAGGTTGTAATCGTCATCTTGAGATTTCTCCCAACCTTCCTCCCCATCTCTTGCAATATCTACTACACAATGCTGACCCGTTAGAATTTCGGCTAAGGCATCAGCTAAATTGACATCATCTTCTACAAGGAGAATTCTCATTGGCTCGAGCGAATCTTAATTATGTGAGCTTAAACATGCATTTAATAATATGGTAGCGGATACATTCACATGTTTGTGAAAAATATAAACATGATTTTTGTCTGATTGCACGATATAAACATCATAAATTCCCTGAAAACCCTTATGAAATCTAGGTATTGTTCTTTCCCCTTGTTAATTTCGCTAAGCTATTGTGATAATCATGATTGTAAAGAGTTTTAAGTATTGTTAAGTCTAAGGTGGTCAATGATTAAGGTGGAACAAAGCATCTGCTTCTAATCTTCTTGGATATTTATGTGACGCTTGCATCGTCTCTGAGTTAAATTGAGTCAAGAAATAGTTAAAAAAGCTTTGTTAAAAAATGATCGCGAATTTATCTACATTTAAAACAACTGCATCTCAAGAAATTTTTGCTAAAGCCAAAGATCTCATGCCTGGCGGAGTGAGTTCTCCTGTCCGCGCTTTTAAATCAGTTGGTGGCGAGCCAATCGTCTTCGATCGCGTTAATGGTGCTTACGCATGGGATATTGATGGTAACAAGTACATCGATTATGTTGGCTCATGGGGACCTGCGATCGTTGGACATTCCCATCCCGAAGTCATCGAAGCATTACATAAAGCTCTCGAAAAAGGTACAAGTTTTGGCGCTCCCTGCGTCCTCGAAAACCAACTTGCCGAAATGGTGATTGAAGCTGTACCTAGTGTAGAGATGGTAAGGTTTGTTAACTCAGGTACAGAAGCTTGTATGTCCGTATTGCGCTTGATGAGAGCTTTTACAGGACGCGACAAAATTATCAAGTTTGAAGGATGCTATCACGGACATGCTGATATGTTCTTGGTTAAAGCAGGATCAGGTGTTGCGACTCTGGGCTTACCTGACTCTCCAGGTGTCCCTAAATCCACAACTGCTAATACCTTGACGGCTCCCTACAACGATCTCGAAGCTGTTAAGGCACTATTTGCCGAAAACCCCGATCAAATCTCTGGTGTGATCATTGAACCAGTGGTTGGTAATGCAGGCTGTATCTTGCCAAAGGATGGCTTTTTGCAGGGTTTAAAAGATCTCTGCAAGGCAAATGGTGCTTTATTGGTATTTGATGAAGTGATGACAGGCTTCCGTCTTTCCTACGGTGGCGCACAGGCTCGTTTTGGCGTAACTCCTGACCTAACTACGATGGGTAAAGTTATTGGTGGTGGCTTGCCAGTAGGAGCCTATGGTGGGCGTAAAGATATTATGGCAATGGTTGCACCTGCTGGGCCTATGTATCAAGCAGGGACCTTGTCTGGTAATCCTTTGGCAATGACCGCAGGAATTAAGACAATGGAAATCCTCAAGCGCACTGGTTCCTACGAATACCTTGAACAGATTACGAAGAAGCTAGCTGAAGGAATGTTAGCGATCGCCCATGAAACTGGACATGCTGCAACGGGTAACATTGTGGGAGCTATGTTTGGCATGTTCTTTACTAGTCAGCAAGTTTATGATTATGAAGATGCTAAGACTAGCGACACTGTCAAATTTGCTAAATTCCATCGCGGAATGCTAGAGCATGGTGTTTATCTTGCTCCTTCGCAGTTTGAAGCTGGATTTACATCACTTGCTCACACTGATGCGGATGTTGAGGCAACCCTAGCAGCAACCCGCGCAGTATTGTCGCAAATCCCAGCCTAAAACCAGTCTAAAATAAGTTTGAGGAGTTGGGCGCTGTCTTACTCCTCAAAAAAAGTTCATCTCGTTACAGCTTTCGCAAAAATTCATTTACAATGTTGTCTAGTATTTCTAGGCTGATTAGCTGACACAATCTGCTTGAAATGTATTTCCCTTTGAATTGAGCATTGAACTTTCTCCTACACAAACCCGATGCTGACAGAAAACTCAACTGCTAGTAATAAATCTAATAATGGTAACTACAACGGCTCTCCTGCCCCTGTACCAAGAGCTGATTACTACATGAGCTTACATAAAGAGCTGGATCATCTTGAAGAAATGGTGCTGGAAAGTGGCCCGCGCGTGATGGGGCATACGGTCATCGATGAAGAAAAGCTATGTCAGCAGATTGATCGAGTCAGATTGTCTGTACCTGAGTCGATTGCTAAGGCCGAAGAAATCTTGCTCTATAAACAAGATTTAGTCGCTGAAGCTCAGCAATATGTTGAAGATTTAATTAAGTCTGCTGAGTTGCGTGCAAGTCAGCTATTAGAAGAATCTCTGATCATTCGTCAGGCAGAGCAAGAGGCTAATCAAATTCGCCGTGAAATTCAAGCCGAGTGCGAACAAATCCGTGCCCAAACACTCAATGAAGTCAACCAGATGCGTCGTCAAGCTCAAAAGGATCTTGATGGTTTGCATCAGAGAGTTACAGGCGAAGTCCAAGATATGCAACGGGGCGCTGATGAATATAGCGATCGCGTTTTAGGTAGTCTGGAGTCACAACTACTCGACATGATTAAAATTGTCCAAAACGGGCGTAAAGAATTACGACTCTAGACAAATATCTACCCAAAGAAAAGCGCCCCTTTTGGGGCGCTTTTCTTTGGGTAGATATTTGTGATTACACGATTGTATTGATTGAGGATCATGGTAAGTTAAGTTTAGTTAAGAAATTATTTTGAACATCAGGCTCTTTGCTATATGAAAACCTCTTGGAGAACAGCACTGCTGTGGTTACTGCCCATAGCCATTATTGGCTTTTTTGGATGGCAGACTTTAGTCGCCCGTCCTGCCCCTAGCCGTCCCACTGTGAACGCAGCAAACACCCGTATTGCCTACGGAAGATTCCTTGAATATCTCGATGAACATCGGGTACGTAAGGTTGATATTTTTGATGGTGGTCGCACGGCGGTAATCGTAGCAAGCGATCCCCAAATTGAAGGTAAAGAGCAACGCGCTAGAGTTGATTTGCCACTGTACGCACCAGAGTTGATGGACAAACTCAACGAAGGCGGTGTGGATCTTGCGATTTATCCACCAAGTAACAATAGTGCAATCTGGGGATTTGTTAGTAATTTAATCTTCCCGATCGCTTTACTAGCAGGTTTATTTTTCTTGTTCCGACGTTCCAATCAAATGGGTGGACCCGGACAAGCAATGGACTTTGGTAAGTCCAAGGCTCGTTTTGCGATGGATGCTAAGACAGGTGTTATGTTTGACGATGTAGCTGGCATCGAAGAAGCTAAGGAAGAACTACAAGAAGTTGTGACCTTCTTAAAGAAGCCTGAACGCTTTACTGCGGTTGGTGCAAAGATTCCTAAAGGCGTTTTATTAATTGGTCCTCCTGGAACTGGTAAAACTTTGCTGGCCAAAGCGATCGCTGGTGAAGCAGGTGTACCCTTCTTCTCCGTATCTGGTTCTGAGTTCGTCGAAATGTTCGTTGGGGTCGGTGCATCCCGCGTACGAGACTTGTTTAAGAAAGCTAAGGAAAATGCTCCTTGTATCATCTTTATCGATGAAATTGATGCGGTTGGTCGTCAACGCGGCGCTGGTATCGGTGGCGGTAATGACGAGCGCGAGCAAACCCTCAATCAAATCCTAACGGAAATGGATGGTTTTGAAGGCAACTCTGGCGTTATCGTCATTGCAGCAACTAACCGTGCTGATGTCCTAGACTCTGCACTATTACGTCCCGGTCGATTCGATCGCCAAATCGGTGTCGATCCACCAGATATCAAAGGTCGCTTACAAGTTTTGAATGTTCATGCTCGTGACAAAAAGATTAGCCCTGAAGTTTC
>CAIJEA010000026.1 GCA_903819605.1 uncultured cyanobacterium
GTTCGCTTGTGTGGGCGATTCTTAAATCAAGTCCACGATTTATCGCCGTACATTGTAAATTACCTCGGTCAACAACTCGATTTACCCCATCTCTGGCAATTAAGATGCCTAAACAGGGTTGCTACAGGATAAGCCTTACAGTATTCCCTCAATTCAAAACCGTAGGTTTCTGTTCAAATGCCCCCGCTAGTCCTAATAGCAAGGATCAGCATATCTCCGATCCCGTTGCCTACGAAAAAAGCCAAGCACTCCGCAAATCAATTACACCATTAGAAGCGGAAGATATTGCTAATGCGATCGCCTATGCCGTCAGTCAACCTGAACGAGTCGATGTAAATGAGATTATGATTCGTCCGACAACTCAGTTTTGGTAATCGATCATGCAAAAGAAGTTTCTCCTTTTACCTTTTGCTTTTCTTCTTTTCATGGGGCTTTTTTTTCTGTTACTTATGGCGATCGCCCCGCCAGCTTTTGCTGCCAACTCTTGTCCTGAAGGGATGGTGTTTATTAATGGTGGCACTTTTCGGATGGGGGCGGATAGTTTGAGATTTCCTGAAGAAAGGTCAGCACCAAATGTTAGCGTGAGTAGTTTTTGTATTGATCAGCATGAAATTACGAATGCTGAATTTGCTAAGTTTGTAAAGGCGACTGATTACAAAACTGTTGCAGAGATTCCATTATCAAAAGAAGAATTTCCCGATCTACCTGACGAGCAACGCTTAGCAGGTTCTTTGGTATTTCAACCACCTAAGGAAGATGCTCAGCAAGTAGCCTTTCTAAGTTGGTGGAGTTGGACTGTGGGGGCAAATTGGCAACATCCTTTTGGTAAAAATAGTTCTATTAAGGGGAAAGATAATTATCCTGTTGTGCATATTGCCTATAGAGATGCGGAAGCCTATGCAAAGTGGATTGGCAAATCAATTCCTACAGAAGCGCAATGGGAATATGCGGCACGAGGGGGCTTAGATGGGGCGACCTATGCTTGGGGCGATCAATATTCAGAGAAGAAAGCGAATACTTGGCAAGGAATTTTTCCATTTTTTAATACTAAAGCTGATGGATATAAGGGTTTAGCGCCAGTCGGTTCGTTTCCTCCTAATGGTTATGGTCTCTATGATATTACGGGCAATGTTTGGGAATGGACTTCTGATTTCTTTGAGTTTGGTCACGATCGCATGGCACATCGACATAATCCGATCGCTAGCGATCGCCATAAAAGCTTTGACCCGAAAAAGCCCGATGAGTCAGTGCTACATGTGATCAAGGGTGGTTCCTATCTCTGCGCTCCCAATTATTGTAGTCGCTATCGTCCTGCGGCGCGGGAATCTGAGTCTCCTGATACAGGAACTACACATATTGGGTTTCGCTTGGTTAAGAATTTGGCTGACACAAATTAAAAAATAGCAGTGATTAAAGATGTCTAATTTGCAACTCAGACCTACAGAAGAAACCGATCTCGATTATGTTTTAGATGCAGAGAATGATGGTGAGAATCGCCAGTATATAATTCCTTGGTCGCGGGAGCAACATCTTCAGTCAATTAGAGATAATGATATTGCTCATCTAATAGTGTGGAGTGAAACTAGAGTAGGCTATGTAATTTTAGCGGGGCTACTTGATGCTAATCAATCTGTTGAATTCCGTAGAATTGTTATTACTGACAAAGGCAAAGGTTATGGGAAACAAACAGTTGAGATTGTCAAAAAGTTAGCATTTGAAACTTACAATGCCCATCGTTTATGGCTAGATGTAAAAGTCCAGAATCATCGCGCCCAAGCAATATATAAGGCAGCAGGTTTTGCGATCGAAGGAACGTTTCGTGAATGTCTAAAATCTGAAAATGGATATGAATCTCTAGTAATTATGTCTATTTTACAAAGAGAATATCGAAATCTGTCTCCAATTATAATTCGGCAAGCTACTCTAGAAGACTTAACAACAGTTGCAGATATTCTACTTGAAGCTATTCTGTGGCTTGAGCAAAAAGATATGGCGTTTCTAAACAAAGATGAGATATCTCTAGGTTTGATTCGACCAGATGTTGATGCAGGCTTATTCTATATCGCTTTTTATGAGGGTGTTGCGGCTGGTGTCATGAGATTTCAGACAGAAGATTTAGTTTTTTGGGATGATATTCCACAAGAGGACTCAGCATTCATTCAGAGGCTATCAGTACGGCGAAGTTTTGCAGGGGGGAAAGTTTCATTAGCACTTATGCAGTGGGCTGTCGAACAAAGCCATGAGTTAGGCAAAAGCTATTTGCGTTTAGACTGTGCCGCAGATCGATCGCGGTTACGCGCAGTCTATGAAAATTTTGGATTTCAATACCATAGCGATAAGTTAGTTGAACCTTACTTTGTGGCACGTTATGAGTACAAGCTTTAATCCAGAAAATCAAATATGATCGAAACTTCGAGGCTATTTTTACGACCATTTTTAGAAGAGGATGAATTTGATTTTATCCCAGCTTTAATGGATCGAGATTTTATGGCTTTTTCCCCTAGCGGAGCGCTAAATCTCCAGCAAGCAAAAGTCCGATTTCGAGAGCTTGTTGACGGTTATCGAACGAATGGTTTTGGTAAAATCGCAATTATCGTAAAAGAGACTCAGCAAATAATTGGATACTGTGGTATTGAACCTTGCGAAATTGATGGTATTCCTGAATTAGAGCTTGGATATCGATTGCTAAAAAGCTCTAGAGGTTTTGGTTATGCAACAGAAGCGGCAAGAGCTTTACTCAGCTTTGAATCTCAACGCGATCGCAATAATATAATCGCTTTTACGGAACCAACAAATCAGCCATCAATTAATGTACTTCATAAACTTGGTTTCAAGAAATATGGTGTATCCATTTTTCATGATATGCCAGTGCTTCTGTTTAAAAAAACTCAGTAGAATTATATGTCTCCACGACGACCGACTTTTTCTAAACTCTCGTGATAACAGTAATTATTGGTCTTTGCTTTAGACAATAATGACAAAAGTTACAAATTCTTCAAAGAGAGATTTTTGGAAAAGATCTCTCAAGTTTATTTTGCAATGGAAAACTAAAAAAGCGATCGCCCAACAAATCAGTTTTTTAACGGCGATCGCCTTAATCTTCTCTAGTATCCTCCCTTTACCTGCATTTGCGGA